>NZ_JBYTBB010000007.1:0-113217 GCF_058788755.1 Lysinibacillus sp. FW301-JW8 | reverse complement strand
GAAGGCGTTGTTGCTGTCGCTACGCTTTCGCACAGATAAATTGTCACAGGACGTGACGCACTTAGTCTTCGTTCCTCCAGCGCAGGAAGCGGCTCGTCGCTCGCCCACAGGAAGCCTTGCTCTGCGCGAAAGCGAAGCGTCAGCGGCAAAGCGAGTAGCCTGGAACGGAAATCACCTTCATTTGAATGAGTAGTATTCACCAAGAACCCCTTGACCATTTAGTTTTTCAACACTATCTATTGACTATAGTCAATAGTAGCATAAGCAATTTTAATTTGTAAATTTTTAAATTATTTCATTTAAATTAATCTTTAAGATTTAATAGATAAATTAATTTAAAATATTGATTTATTTTCAAATTGAATTATAATAGGTTAAAGCATAAAATTTGGAAAAATAAAAGGGGATGTTGTGATGGCTTATCAAACATATAAGGATGCAAAGTATAGTCAACTTGTGCTATCAGATGTAATCGTTATTAAAGAGCTGTTAACTTTTAGAGGCTCTATCGATGATACCAGCTTTAATCAAGGGGCATGCGCGACCAATTCATTGAAATTAAATACAGAAGTTATTAGCTTATTTGCAGATTTAGATGAATTAATTAAAAAATCTTTAAATAAAGAACAAATTAAATTACTTCATTATATCGCTAAAGATTACTCCTACTATACTATAGGGAAAATTTTAGGAATACCCGTTAAAACAGTAGGTAGTAAATTTAAGACAATTTGTTTACGAATAAAGCAGGAAAATGATCGACAATGGCGCAAAGCAACCTATATTAGTAAGTTACAGTTAAAAACGAAGAGCTGTAGTAAATGTAAAGATATTCTCCCTGCTACAGATGAATTTTTTAGTGTCAATAACAGTAGTAGGGATCTCCTCCATTCACAATGTAAAAAATGCAAAAAATAGGCCTGGGCGAAAAAAGTGGATTTTACCCTACACCAGCCAACCTAATATGTAGAAGGAGAAATAATATGAAATTACAATTACCTAATTCGATCATTGAATTGCGCATGGAGCTTCCTATAGAAGAAAGAGTTCAATACATACAATCGCTTTTAGAAAAAGAAACAGTGGTTTATCGAGGGAAAGAGATTACATTAGACGACTATCTTAGCATAACTGCTCAAACCTATCATACAATTATAATTTTAGACATGCTTGCCTATTACATAACTAAAGGATATTTTACAAGGGATGAACTTTTACTTGAACAAGAGAATTTAACATTTATGAAAGAAGCAAAAAAGCGTCATAAAAGAAGCAGGCAAATTATGAAACTATTGAGAAATCGCAATACGCACCATCGTTTACAGGATAATTACGTGCTCTCTCATCATAAGCTGAAAGAGATGGCAAAGGGCTCTAGCAGACATAATACATTTTCAGGTATATCCTATTTTGAAGCGATTAGCTTTGGGATTGAAGATGCAGAAGAAGATTTTATCTAATAAGTGAATTAATACAAATTATGAAATTTTCTAATTGGGCTGTACATTTTACAGCCCCATAATGAAGGTTTCATATAAATAGAGGATAAATTAGAAGTAAACCTCATTTGACTATCTTCTATAATACATGAAAGAAGGTGATGCCCATTGTATGAATAAATTAATGTAAAAAACAAATATTTTATTGTTATTTTCTATATTGAAACCTTCAAAAATAGCACTCTTCTTTAGGAGGATAAAGGAGAATGAAAATCGTAAAAACAATAACTGAATTTTATCACTCATTAGTAAATGATGAGAAGCTCCTCCGTTTACTATACTACATGCCAAAAGATATAGAGGATGATCCTCTCGATCCTTTAAAAATGAATGTCTCACAATTACCTGAGAAAGATCGTATTCTTCAAAATGTATTAGTTATCGGTGATAAAACTAGTGATTTAGCGTTGGAAACAAATACTTGTAGAATTTGTTTCTACACGGGTTCACGTATGCCTCAAAAAAGTTATCTGAAAACCAGCAACCAATTTACAGATAACCCGTATTCAAGTACCCAGCAATATATCTTTGATATTTATACACCTGCTTCTGCCAACAATATTGATTTTCGACTTGATTGGCTTGGTGAGGTACTTAATGAGGTATTGTTTCAGGAGGACATTGAGGAATTTGGGGATTTAAGATTCCATAGTGGGCTTCCAATCACAACTGTTCCAAATGGCTTTGTTGGTTATCGTTGGACCTATATCATGCCCTCTGGACAACAACCGATGGGATTTAAATCATGAATATGGTCACTAAAAAGGCATTTGGAAAACCAATTACATATAAAGGGTTAACTATTTATCCTGTAAAAATGAAGGATGCAGATGAATTTTATGAGGCTGTACAATGCTTACTTTTACCTAAAAACGACTTTCAGCAGCCAGAAATCGTCAGAATGTCTTACTTATTATTTTTACTCACGATGACGCAGAACGAGGATGGACAAATCTTACTTGAAAAATTAATTGCCTTATATCGTTTAGTTTTTAAAACAGAGGACATACAAATATCGATAAATGAAAAAGGTATGGTCTTGATAACGGTCAATGGCATTTCATTGCATGAGCGTGATTTTGATAAAATTAAAACTTTTATTAGTGAGCAAAATCTAATTGATTTAGAGGATGAATTTATCGACCCAGATACAAAAAAAGCCATTCAAGAAGCAAGGGCATTTATGGCAAAAAGAAAAACAAAGCAGGCTGACTTAGAGCAGCAAATTATAGCTTATCATTGTAAATCTGGACTCCCCTACCATGAAATTGAACACTTAACGCTTTACCAATTCCATAAAGGATTAATTCGAATGGACTATATGGTAAGCAGTGATGCCATTCTCAATGCTCGATACTCAGGCATGGTTGAATTTAAAAATGAGCAAGACCTTCCTCACTGGCTAAGTCATATCGAGGAGCCAAAGAAAAATGAGGATGTCATTATCACAAAATCAGCATTTGATCAACAAATGAAAAAACTAGGGCTTGCCTCTAGTTAAAATCAATTACGCCCCAGCGTAATTGCGTCCGGATTTTTTTCGAGCTCGCTCGAAAAGCTCCTCTTCAAAATCCGTGACAAACGCCCACTGGATAGGAATAAAATCGCAATCATCTCGCCCACCTATAGTGGTGGAAGTATTCAGCTGAATCAAGAAAAAACAAACACAAAAAGGACGGTAATCTTTTATGACACAACAAAATCAATTTTTAACTTCAGTAGCAAATGTTCGTTTATTTGATCGCTTAACAAATGAATTAATTCTAAATGGTAAAACATTACTAAATTCATCCATGACTCAGGCTATTCAAACACAGGCTATCCATGCTGGAAAAGGCTCTAAAAAGGTATATGAACTGAACTATCAAAAGGAATTAACATTCTCTATTGAAGATGCTGCTTTCGACACTGCCTATATCGCTTTACAAAATGGTACAGAAATTAACCACCAGCTGGCTGAGTACTATATAGACGAAATTATTTTACTTGATGCCAATGGTAAAGGTACGCTTGCCGAAACACCTATTGGTCAGGTCCATGTTGAACAGTTAAATGGCACATTCACACAATATGCGCCTGCTGGCAAAGAGATTACGGTTCCTGCATTGGCTGGTAAGGAAGTACAGGTGGTCTATGCTGTTCAGGAGATGATGGATACAATTGAAATCTCTGCTGATTCCTTCCCTAAGGCTGTACGTATGGAATTAAATGTAGATATCCGTTCGAATAATGGTAAAACAGGTGAAGTTATTATTGAAGTGCCAAACTTCAAGCCGAATGGTGCCGTTGAAATTTCTATGACTCATGAGGGTGTAGCATCTTCTTCTCTAGCAGGTAGCTCACTTGCAGATAAAAAAGGAAACTATGCATATATTAAGCTTCGAAATTTATCTGAGGAAAAAGTACAATTTACTGCATTAGCTGCAAATCCATCACGCCTAGTTCTAGATTCTGCTGTTGCTGGAGATTCTCAGCGCATTTCAGTATTAGGTATTCGTGGTGCAGGCTATAGCAATGTACTTTTACAAAATAGTGATTTAACGTGGACATCAAAGGCCCCAGCAATTGCAAGTGTTAGTGCAGATGGTGTCGTAACGTTAGGTGCCTCCGCAAAAGCAAATGATCAAACAATGATCGAAGTAACCGATGGAACATTTATTGAAACTATTGCTGTAGATGTTATTTAAATAAATTAATGTAAAAAGGGTAGAGATTAAATTCTCTACCCTTTCAATTTAACTTCTTTCAGCAAATGTTTTTTGTATCGAAAGCATAGCAGCAGATGTTTTATGCGCGTAAGCGTAGCGGCAGATACAGAAGTCTCTTACCTCTATAGGTGGTGAGATGAATGCGGGTTTAGGTTGCTTTTCAGTATGGTGTCCAAACACCTACTGAAAGAAGTTAAAGCCTCTGGCAGATGTCACGGAAGCGGAAAGGAGTTAATAAAGGATGTTAGCCTAAAATCATCGCATCCATGCGATAACGGCTAGCTGACCTGCATCACGCAGCCCTAAGCACAAAGCCGATTCCAGACGCAATTATGCCGAGGCATAATTGATTATAAAGGAGCTTAAAAATGACAAAACGTGAAACAAAATTAACGTTAGCAGATATTCAAAAAAGTGCAGATGCCTTAAATAAGAAGCAAAAATTTTATATCGATAAAGAACAAGGAAAGTTTATCTATTACTATCCAAAGTTTAGTAAACGTAAAATTACGATATTGATCAATGATTTAGCTGACTCGCTTGAATATGCTCAGCAGCATAAGCTGGAATACTTTGAAAATGATTATGAGCTAAATAATTATATCTTCTTTTTAATCATTAAGCATTTTACGGATTTGCAAAGTGAGTTAAAGGATAAGCCCATTGAAACACATTTTGCCACGATGAATTATCTCGTGGATATTGGATGGTACGACATATTTTTAACGAAAATGTTTACAATGCAGGAAATTTCCAATGTATTAGAGGAAATTAATAAACGATTGCACTTAAGCATTAAATTTTTAGAAATGGAAAAAGAGTACTTCAATATTTTACAAGCAACTGCTACTAAGGACTCCGAAGGAACTTCTGATGATTTTTAGCCTCTGCCCATAAATAGTTAAAATTTTGAACTACTCCCCTACCTTCTTTGGGTGGGTACTTGAATATTTTAGGATATTTACTGTTTTATACAACAATAAAGAAAGATGAATCGATCACTGCCTTGTAATGATCGGTTGTCTAAAATTAGGAGGGAAAATCGATTGAGTACTGGTGGTGGACAAACAAAACCAATAGAGCTATTAGCCGCTCTAGGTATCAATGACGATATTTCAAGAAAAAATATACAAACTTACATCAAACGATTAAAAAACATACCTGCAATTAAGATGAATTTAGATGTAAACGGACCTAACACTCAAATTTTAATAGAGTTTGAAAAGCAATTACAAGCCCTGGAGCAGCAACTACAGAGCGTTAACCAAAAATATCAAGAAATCGGAAGTGGCTCAACCCCTTCTCTCACATTTTTTGATGAATTAAAGAAGCAGATTTCCCACTCTGTGAAATCAATTAGCTCCCTTTCTAAAGCCTTTGGTGATGCCAACATCAATGTCAGCAAATTTTACAAGCAGCTAACAAAAACCCCAGCTGGTGATCTACGGGCATTAGAAAATATTGTATCTAAATTAAAAACAGAAGTAGAGACAATCAGTGTAAATCACATTCAGTTCGAGGGCATCCAAGAAACACTCGCCAATCTACAAGCCTTAGAATCCAATTTATATACGATATATGAATTAAATAAGACATATGCAGATACAGCCAATTTCGAACAACTAACTTCCCAAATAACAGATTTAAACACCCAGCTATCCAATATTCAGCTTGGTGAAGGCTTAAACATAGCAGGATTATCAGACATCCCACAACAACTAGAAAAGATTAACCAAGGTATCGAGGCCTTTGGAAAAAATACAGCAGCTGCAGCTCAAAGTTCTACTTCTTTTACGTCTTCTATTATGAATGGGTTAGGTCACGCATCCACATTAAAAACAGTTGCAGAGGATGTTACAGGTGCAACTTTTTCCAGTAAGCAACTTTTAAGATTTAATCTAGCTGGAGTTGCCTTTGGTATTGGGGAGTTTGCATTGGAACAAAAAGAAAAAGCAAAACAAAAGCTTGAGGAATTAAAGACAGAAGAACATGAAATATTGAACGCCTTTACATCAAACGCAAAAGAAATCGATGGCATGGTAAATAAATATGCACAATTAGAAAAATCAATGGCATTAGGAAATGCTGATCCCACTGTCCTGGCCGACTATCAGGAAATTTCTAATCGACTAGGTGAACTCTTACCTCATATTGTTAACCACGAAGATGAATATGGTAATAAAATAATTGGCTCTTCAGAGGCTCTAAAAGTAAAAATCGAACTTTTGAAAGAGCAACAGGCTTTAGAAGCACAAATTGCTGAACAAGAAGCAAAAGAAAAACGTGATGAAAATATTGATACACGTAAAGGAGCTATTTCTGATCTTAAAGACAAGCAAAAAACTATAGCCCAAAATGCAGCTATAATCTTAGACTCCAATATGGCTTCTAACATCCTAAATAATGAAAAATTTTCGGATGATAATGGTAAACCATTACTTAAAACGGCAGCAGATTTTGAAAAAAAATTAAACGAAATAAAAAAGCTACAATCCATTGCTGAAAAAAGCGGCAATAATGACTTAGTTAACTACTATCAACAACTAAGCAACGATGTTAATCACTTCATGGAGGAAATAGCTGATAATGAAGCAAAACTAAATCAAAAAATTTCAGCTCAAAAATCTGACTATATTTCCAATCTTGCTTATATTATTAATGAAAATGATAAATTAACAGATAGTTTAAAGAACAACGCTGAGGGTTTTGCAGCGCAGTTAATTGATGTTACGGATGTAAAAGATTTAGATACATTACAAAATTCTTTAACAGCATTATTTTCAAACGAGAACGCCTCTACATTAGTAAATGATGTTATAGGTTCTTTTCAAAATATGGAGAATGCAACTACTGAAACATTTGACTCCATGGCAAGTAGTGCTAAAGATAAGCTGTCTAATGTTAAAGCTGAATTAACTGGGTTAGGCTTAAGTGAAGAAGAAGTAAGCAGCATTATGAAATCTCTAAATTTACATTACGATGACACAATTGCAACTCAAAAGAAATTGTCTGTGGAAATGAGAACCAATAATTTAACATTCGCTGAAGCAAAAGAAAAAATGTTTGGTTACAACAAAGAATCAGAAAAATTGACAACGATTTATGAACAACTAGCAGGTGTATCTCAGAAAAAAATAAATGACACTTCAGATTTATTATTCCTATATGAATCATTAACTAATCAGTTAAATGGATATACTGAAGAGGAAATTAGAAACCTTAGTCAAAAAGGTTATTTAACAGCCGAAGAGCAACGCCTTGTAAACACATTACTAAATCGTGATCAAATCATGAATAACTTGAATTCACTTTATCCCTATCTTCTAGATCAAGACGGCAAAGCAATAGCATTAAGTGAAGAAAAAATTAAAGCTATCCAAGCTGAAAATCAAGCTAATGAGACACTATTAAAAGCATACCAATTAGCTCGAGAAGGAAAATTAAATGATGAACAATTAATGACACTCTCATCCGCTCAAGGTATTCAAAATCGAATTAAAAACATTGAAAGTGAAATACAAGCATTAACTCTTTTACAAGAGGCTCAAAATATAAAAATAACAAGTAAAGAGTTTATTGAAGGTGTTGAGGACGGAAGTATAAAGCCTTCGAATCATTCCTTTTATATACCACCTGAAATAGAAATAGCTTCAAAAACAAAAAAGTTAAGCGAGTTACGTACACAGTTACATGGTATAACAGATAACTTAAACAAAACTATAATAACTACAAAAAAATCTACACAATCATCAAATACATTCAATAAAGAGACTACAAAATCTATTTATATTTCTGATAAATATAAACAATCCTTAGAAAACCTCAACCTTGAGATTCAAAAGCAAGTAAAAATTCAATCTACTTTACCAAAGCATTCTGATGAATATCGAAATTCACTACAGGCTCAACTTGTGCTTGAAAGAGATAAATTAAATTTACTTGAAAACCAAGAAAAATCGCTTAAATCTCAAATTTCTTCTGGAAAAATTAATAAGACTGGAACGGTTTCAAATGCTTCCACAACTACTACATCTCAAAAGTTAAGTGGTTGGTCGGGTAAAATATCAAGTAACTTTGGAAATAGAATTTTAAACGGTGAATTAGATAATCATCGTGGCATAGATATTGCTATGTCTCGAGGAACTAAGGTAGATGCAAACATTAGTGGCAAAGTAATTGCTAGTGGTCGAGCAGAAGATAATGACTATCATTCATCCTACGGTAATATCGTTGTTATTCAAGATGCTAATAATTTAAAACATATTTACGCTCATTTAGATAAAGCAGTTGCTAAATTAGGTTCAACAATTGAAGTAGGACAGCAAATTGGAACTGTTGGCTCAACTGGTAACAGCACTGGTCCACATTTACATTATGAAATTAATAAAAATGGAAGTGTACCAATTAACCCCATTGATTACCTAAATAATGCAAAATCAGGCACTGTTAGTTCAACAAATTATACTGCTGTAGAAACAACTCTACAGGCCATCGATCAGGCAAAATCAGAATTAGCACGGATGCAAAGTGACGTTCTTAATCAAAAAGAAGTAATTGCAAAGATTGAAAAAGATATTATTGATTCCAAATTATCTTATTTTGATTCGAAACGTGGCAACATTCAATCTAATTTGGACTACGAAGATGCGAAGCTAAAATTGGTCGATAAAAGCTCTAGTCGATATACAAAGACAATCGATTTACAAACGAAGTATTTAGAGCAAAAGCAAGCCGTTAATAATGAGGAATTAAAATACATAGAAGATTTAATACATGATGGTTCTTTATCCGCAGTCACGCTCGATGAGATGAAGGGCAAATTATTGGAATTAAAGACGGAAATGCTTGACACAAATAATGCTATTTCACAAATGGCATTGAATAAGCTTGACATATTTGAATACCAACGAAGTCTACCTGAATCCCAGCTTGACTATGAAAATGTCAAAATTAAAGAGCTAGATACGAATTCCGCAAGATATGCGAAGACATTACAGCTAATGACCATTTATATGAATCAAAAACAAAATGTTAATCGTAATGAGTTGAATTATTTACAGCAGCAGATTGCAAGTGGTACACATTTTGGTGAAATGTTAGAAAAGCTAAAAGAGCGTTATGTTGAACTAACGACTGAAATGAAGGCTTTAGACATCGAAATTCGCGAAAAAAATTATGAAATCATCCTAAACATTAAAACCCAGTATGATGAAAAAAATGATGACATTCAATATCAAATTGATAGAAGTAAAATTATTCAATCCATGTATGATGAGGGTTCAGAGGATGCGAAGCAAGAAATAAAATTTCAGATTGAAGGAACGTACGAATTACAGAAAAATACTTCCCAAGAAATAGAGAAATTAAAAAAGAGCTTACATTTTGATTTAAATCCAGAGGATATAAAAGCTACAGGTAAGGATATAAATGAACTTCATTTACGGGAGCTCCAACAAGAAGCTGAAATAAAAGGCTATGAAAAACAAATTGAAGATAGTGAAAAAAAAGTAGTAGATGAACTTGCCAATAAATTATTTAATGCCTACAAAGAATATATACAAGAAAAACGGGATGCTCATATAAAAAGCATCGACGAGGAAATTAAACGGGAAAATGAACGTCACGACAAGGTCATGGACAATTATAAAAATGAGATGGATTTATTTAGAAAAAATGTCCAGGATAAATTACAGCTAATTGATCGCCAAGAGTCACAACGTGATTATAATCAGGATATTAATAAACTTGAAAAAGATCGCAATGATATTCAAGGACAATATAATCTACTTCTTCTCGATAATTCACATGAAGCAAAGGCAAAACGGAAAACGTTACAGGAGCAGCTTCAACAAATTGATGAGGAAATTTCCGAAAAACGTCATGACAGAGAAATTGAGCTACGAAAAGAATCCTTAAATGATCAGTTAGAGGCGAAAGAAACAGAAATAAGTGAAAAAGAAGAATTAGAAACAGAATATCATGAAAAAGAATTAAATTTACTAGATGAGAAAAAACAATATTGGGAGCAATATTATACAGATCAGTTAAATAATGAACGCAAATTGGAAGAGATTAAAGAAAAAATTCGTAAAAAGGAATTTGAATCTTTAAAACAGGAATTCGAGAAATATAAAGCTGAGTTAAAAGAAAGTATGCCTGAGCTAGAGAAAACTCTTACTGAATCTATGGAAGTGGTAGGAAAAGCTATAAGACAAAATGTGATTGATGAATTAGATAATGCAATAAAAAAAATTGAAGAATTTAAGCCGCTAACAGAGGCAAAAGGAGATTTTGGTTCTTCAAATAATTATAATAATCCTGAAAACAAATCGACACTAATCGAAGGAGATATGCAAGTTCTGTTGGGTAAATTTATGACAGATGTTCTTGCTAAGAAAGAAACAAATTCTATACGTCAGGCAAATATTCGGGAAAAGGCACATAATTTAGCGAATGAGGGAAGGATAAAAAATAATTCACAAATACCTATAAATATTGACTTTAATGACTACATAACGAGTACATTATCTGATGCTGATCGCCTTAAGTTAAGTCAATATTTTAAGGAGCAAGCTAATAAAGTTGTCATTACGCCTGATCTCCAATCACTTATTGAAAGGCAAGCGGATCTCTTAAAGTTAAAAGGTAGGAGTTATGTTTTACAGAACTCCGCTTCTGCCCTTCAAGGAGGAATTACAAATTATTCAAGCAACGGCATTGATGGATTAGGTGGTAAAGCAATGATTGTTCATCCAAATGAATTAATTAACTCCCCTATCGATACCAACAACTTGTTGTCAATGGCGAATATAATGGAAAGAGCAGGCTTATTTTTCCGCCCACTATTTGATCGACTTCCATCATTCACTAATACCTTTAGCACTGTTCAAGCCGCTTCTGCTTCCACCTACGGAGATATTAATATTGAATTTAACATAGACAAAATGAATGGTGATATGAATGATTTAACGAAATTCAGTAAAATGATTAATACCGATTTATTACGTAAGAGAGGGATGAGAAATTAGTGTTAGAATCAATTCATTTTATGTATGACAATATCTCATCAAAGGATATGGGCGTTTATATAGGATGGGCTTCAGGCAATTTATTTGAAGAAAATTTCCTCCCCATACGACGAATTATTGAGAAAAAAGTCACTAATAATGAAATACCTTACTTTCAGAGAGTGGAACATGAACCACTCTCTTTTAAATTATCTTTTTATTTGGAGAATTGGATAGATGATGAAGACTTAAGAAAAATTGCACGTTGGCTTTTTCAGCCATATTATAAGCCACTGGTCTTTGATCATCATCCGAATCGAGTCATGTATGCTCTTGTAGAAGGTGATTCTACCTTAATCCATAATGGGCTTAAACAGGGTTATGTGGAATTAACAATCAGATGCTCCTCCCCCTATACTTATTCTCATGAACAAATTATGGATAATATTGAATTCAGAGAATTAAATAAAAGCTACCTATTAAAGGATGACATCTCTACATTTGCTCAAGGTGAATGTCAAAATGTGAAAATCACTGCAAATGGACTAACTATTGATGAGATAAATAACACTTGGGGCATTCTGTATGCCAATACTAATCATTGGAGTGATATATAAAAATGGAGACGACAAAAAAGCTAGGATTAAAAATAGTAACTGATTCATCATTTGAAAAGGATGATATAAAAGAAACCATTGTTAACTATGGGGCAAACTTCAATAAACTAGAAGACTATCTTACATCTTCAGTTCAATCTATTGAAGAATTACAGGATAATACACTTTACTCCATCGGTCATATCCTTTGGAATAAAATACCTATCGCTGGCGGTCACATTGGATGGGTCGCAACACGTGAAGGTATTCATGCAAAAAAATGGAAGTCAAATAAAAATTATATAGTAGGTGATTTAATTAAAGCAGATCCTGATAATGGCGGGCTTTATGAGTGTATAGTTGAGGGAAAAAGCACCACTACTCCCCCAATTTTTCTTTCAGGCTTACATCTTGAGTTTTATGATGCAAATGGGCAAACTTGGCGTAAAGAGTATAACTATGAAGTTGGGGATCTAGTTTTCTCTACAAATAGCAGCAAACAGTTCTATTATATTTGTGAAACTGCTGGATACTCCTCCCCTTCCGAGCCAGAATGGTCATTAGTTCAAAACAATACTGCATTTATTGACGGCTCAGTGGTCTGGAGAAAAGCTAAAACGATTAAATGGAAACGTATCGGCAATAGCTGTGAATTTAGACCATTCGGAAAAATAGAATAGAGGTGCTTATATGAAAAACTGGGGTTCTTTATTAAATATCAAAGGCTCATACACCTCTAAGATTCATTCAATTTCAACGAATTCGCCGAATTATTTAACGACCATTGCTGCCAATATTTTAAATGTACATAACAAACAAGTTCATTTTTATTTTTCCGTGTCCTATGATTACATCACATGGACAGACTGGAAAGAAATAAATTTAAATGAAACAAATCTGTTAGATCAATATGAGCTGAATGGATTAGCCTTTAAATATAAAATGACGATGAGTGCCTCTAAGGAACATGAAAAACCTTATGTACAATCATTTTCTATCCAATTTGATCCATGTGCTGTTTTTGAAAACTTAGGTGATTTCAATGTTAAACCAAAAGTATGGATTAGAAAAAAGAATGGGAATGGAGACATAGAACTAACTAATACGATGACCAATCAAAAAATGCGGCTACGTAATTTAATACATGATGAGGAAGTCTATATTCATTGTCAAAAGGAAGACATCGTATCAAATAGGCAAAATCTTGGCGTCTATCGATACGATGACCATAATGATGAATTTTTAGAATTACTAACTGGGAAAAACTATTTAAAAGCAAGTGGAGACTTTGACATGCAAGTTAGATATCAGTACATATTTATTCAACAATAGTTCCCGTGAAAGGAGGTGATAAAGTGAATTTAGGTGATATTAACTATAATTTAAAAGCTGCACTGCCAAAAATTTTCCTATGTCAACCAAATAAAAAAACCATTGCATTGCTAAGTGAAGCCTATGATATTAGCTACAATACAAAAATATCAGTATTAAACCAATTGACCTTTAAAATACCAACAGTCATCATGGAAGACGGTATACCAAAGGATAATGAAAACATTCAAAAAATAAAAAATCGCTATTTATTTAAACTAAAGTTTGGTCCTACTACGGAATACTTCCTATTAAATGAATCAAACAAATCCTATAGTGAGGATGAGTCTATCCAATACACGGCTCTATCTCTAGGCGTTCAACTTAGCGATAAAAATATTAGAGGATACGAAGTAGTCAGTAAAACACTTGCACAAATTTCAGATGAAATATTATCATCTGCTAATACAAATTGGCAAGTCGGCTATGTAGACAGTTTTTTTGAAACATACCGCAGCTATGAGGTCTCCTCGAATAACATCCTGGAAATTATTTATGAGCTGGCGAATATTTGGAATGCTATCATAGTCTGGGATACCATTAAATGTGAGATTCATTTCTATAGACCTGAAAACATTGGAAACAATAAAGGTTTTTATATAAGGGATGGAAAATATTTAGAAAGCTTTAATTTATCGACGAACACAATTGATACTATAACTCGATTAAAGGCTTATGGTCAGGACAGTCTAACAATACATCGATTAAACCCCACTGGACAGTCCTATTTAGAAGATTATAGGTATTACATGTACCCATTTAAACGTGAAAACGGAGTTGTTATTAGCCACTCAGAGTATATGAGTGATGCATTATGTATCGCAATAGAGGACTATCAAGCATTAGTACAATCACTCTCAGAGAAATTCACTAATGTAACTAGCACTATTACAATACAACGCTCCATTATTCAAACCGAGGAACAACGTTTTAGCAGTCTTCTAACCGAACGAATAGTTATTGAAGACGAATTAGATTTATCCAACGCTAATTTTCAATCAAACACCCCTGCCCATCAAGATATTATCAGCCGCTTAGATGCAAAAAGATCTGAGATATCTAACCAAGAAGCCTTTATTCGAGATTTAAAATATCGATTAAATGATTATGAAAAGGAATTAGAAAGCTTAAGAAAAAAATTACTTAGAGAAAATAATTTCTCAAAGGAATTATTGGCAGAGCTATCAAGCTTCGAAATTGAAAAAGAATATACCAATGATTCAATTGTGGATGAGGCCGATTTACTTGAAGAAGCGAAAGAGGTTTTTCGACAGTTTTTAGAGCCCCAAATTAAATTAGACATGAATATGATTGACTTTTTAACAGTTGTAGAATGTCAGAATGATTGGGACAAGCTACATTTAGGTGATATCATTAGTGTTCGCTATGACAGATTACAAGTTGATGTAAAAGCTAAGATTACAGAAATTTCTTATGATATTGAAAAAGAAACGATTTCTGTAATTATTACGAACGAAATAGATGAGCAAAATACATGGTTAGATAAAATTGAAAAGGCTGGAAATACCTCTACTCTTGTTCAAAAGGAAAAGTGGAAGTGGAGTCTTTCTGAAGAAAATAATGGCGCCATCAACGAGATTATTAATAATAAATGGGATGCATTAAAAAACGCTGTAATGGCTGGCTATAATCAGCAAATTGAAATAAGTGAACGCGGTATTATTGTTAAAGATTTAACAGATCCATTAAGCTGGCTCGTTATTCAAAATGGTTTTTTAGCCATTACAAACGATAACGGAAACTCCTGGAAACATGCGATTTCAAAGGATGGTATTTTTGGAGAAAGAATCTTTGGAAAAATCATCTCTGGGGTTAATCTTGCGATTGAAGATGAATCTGGAATCTGGCTGACACGTGGCTCACGTACAACTATTTATAATCGTAATCGAGATGAGGTAATGCGACTAGGACTTGTAACGGATGAGGATGAGCCTGAATGCTTTGGATTAACTTCTTGGAATGATATTACAAGGGTTGCTATAACAACTTGTGAAGGCTTTTCAGTTAGTCAAAAGGATGGTGACTCTTGGAAAAAAATATTATGGGCAAATACAGAAGGAACCCTATATTCTCGAAATATGGTTGCTGAAAATATTAAAATTGTAAATAACTTAGATCAGTTAATATTAGATGCTGAAAAAAACTATTTTGATATTGGATTATTTGACAAAATCGTAGCGGATGGCAAATTAACCACATTAGAAAAATTAGAATTAATTAAAGAGTTGTATAAAATACATTCCGATTATAAGTTATTACTGCAGCAAGCACAAAAGTATACATTCAGTGATAGAGACAATCAAACAAATATTGATGCTAAATTTAATACAACAACACAAACCTTCCCTACAACATATTCTGAAATAGAAAGATACTCTACTAAGAATTTAAAAAGTGCCTATCTCGCTTTAATGGAATATATGTCAAATTATATAAAAATCATTAATAACGGTTATTTAGAATCACAGGACTTAAATATTGATATGATTGATCCACTTACTGAGTCCACGAGTCCAATTGAGAAACGTGGTATTTTTGTGCAAAAGTTTAAAAATTACTATGATGAAGCGACTCTTCTTCGTCAATCAATTGAAGACTCCCTATTCTATTCAGGTATTCATATGGGTTCGTATAATAACAATTTAATTATGAATGAGTTTGGCTTTATTGCTGTACGCAGTGATGGTAAATATCGAGCGTTCCTGAATGCTACGAATGGACTTGCCCTTCAAAAGTGGGAAAATGACAAATGGGTTAGTAAATTATTTGCTACTCTAGATGACCCAAAATGGGAGGACGGTACACTTTATGCTGAAGGATTAGTAACCAAGAATCTCCGTATTGTTGACGGAGATTTAGGTGACGCTATTACACTTGATTGGGAGAAAGGTATCACTATTTACGGTAGAAATGGCGAGATCATAAAGCTAAATGCTAATGAAGCCATTTCAATTTACGTTAATGGTGATAAAAAATTTTACGTTGGCACTGATGGTAGACTATATGCAAAGGATATTACAACACATAATCTTAAAATTGTGGATGGCTTCCTAGGTGAGAAAATAATTTTTGATCAAAATAACGGCATTACGATTAACGGTAATAATGGAGAAGAAATACGTTTAAATGCCAATGAAGGGATCGCCATTGACGCTAACGGCGAAAAACGCATTTGGATTGGAAAAGATGGGCTTATTTATGCGAAAAAGCTTCAAATTATGGGTAACGATACGGATGAAATGATTAAAGACATAGATGGAAGCTATATCTCCGATTTAACCGTCAATAAATTAAAAACACTTAACTCCAATAAACCTCAAGATTTTATTCATATTAAAGATAATTTCTTTAAAATTAAAACAAATTATGGTGGTTCAGAAAAAGATAAGCTTACAATCACCGTAAAGGAAACTGGAGATGCGGCTTATCCTCATATGACCTGGGGAGCAGGAGGTGATGGAGGCTCAGGAAACAATGTTGGTTATCAATATAAAAAAATGGATGGGTTCTATTTCGATTACGTAGGGATAGATGGCCAAAAACGTGAATTTGCATTGAAAAACGGGGATGACTCCATTGTTATGAAAACACCGCACTCAATAAACTTCGAAGGAAAAAATATTAATCTTAAAGCCTCTACAGCCATTACGTTAGCTGTAGGTGAAAATAAAATTGTCATTAGCTCTACAGGTGTTAAGGTGAATGGTTCAAAAATTGAACTTAACTAAGGAGGGATAAACTTGCCTGGAGTAGCTGTAAAAGGTAATAAAATACAATCTAGTAGTGCATCCAATCATATTCGAATAAAAAAACCAAATGAATTTACTTGTGAACCTGGTTATATGGATGGTGAGTATTATTCAGGTTATCAGTATGGAGGAAAATGTTATGGTGTTTTAACTCCCCCCTCCTCCCCTTACACATATAATGATATTCCTGCAACAATTGATGGCGAAATCAATGAAGGAAGCGCAAATGTTTTTGTTAATGGTAAGGCAGTTGCTTTCTCAGGAGCCAAAACATTAGAAAAAGATACATATACAATTCCTAGCGGCTGGACTATTGAAAGCGGCAATCATACTAGTGCAAATGGCTCCATTTCTGCAGGAAGCCCTACAGTTTTTGTCAATGGTAAATCACTTGCTAGACAAAAAGATCCAGTATTAACCCATGCAGGTTCGAAAACTATGGTAAATGAAGGCTCTAGTAATGTGATTTCAAATTAAAAAACCGTTAAGAAAGAAGGTGATAAATTGTCACTCCCTATTAATTATTTAGAATTCAATAATCCGATTCACATTGTTTGGAGAAAAGGAACACCAAATGACCCGTTTATTGATAGACTTGATATTGCTCGTATAGTGAACCAACGTGTTTTTTTATTAGAAATTCCTGATGAGCTTTATCGAGTACGAATTACAGGCATGTTTGAAATTAACTATGAAGCCTTTATTAAGAAAAATCTCGATAAAAATGAATTTTATGTAGATTATACAAATGGATTTGTGTATTTTCATGCATCACAAGAAGCGGAGACCGTTTCTGTTGTTTATAAAGGAAGAGGTCTAATCCTCTATCCATCCACTCGTATTGTTCATTATGATAGTACAGATTCCACCGAGACCTTATATGAAATCATTGAAAAAAGTAAATCTCAAGTCCAAGAATTAATTGATCGAACAGAGAATTACGAGGAATATTTAAATCGTCTTGTCATTGCCATTCATAATTCTAATCATGCTACTGATCAAGCTTTACTTGCTTCGCAAAAAGCTAAAGACGCTACAGAATTAGTAAAAGATGCTTATGAAACAACGGTCTTAATTTATCAGCCCTATGTCCATACATACAATGATATTGCGAAAAAATTCCCTTATCCTGAAACTGGGTGGACAACACAAGTATTCGATACAGGGATACGCTATAGATGGAATGGAAAAGAATGGGTTCCTATTGATGCTTTAGGTGGCAATGTTCCATTAGCAAATGAAGTAATAAACGGATTAATGTCAAAAGAGCATTATATAAAACTTAAAGAAATGACCCAATTTGTAAATGAAAAAACGATGGTATTTATTATTCCAAAGGACATTTTACAAGGCAACCAGGATCCACATATTGTATTTGATTGGGATGGAGAAGTTACAGAGATAAAAGCTTCCGTATCTTTTAAAGGCTCACAACCAACGCCAATTCACATTCAAAAATCAACAGATTTTAATGATTGGGTTGATATAACAGATAATCCAGTCATGATTGCTGCGGAAAGCTATTTTGATAATAAAGCACATACACTTACCGAAACAAAGGTACAAAAGGGCAATATTTTTAGACTACATATCCCCTCCTTTTCTGTTGATGCTCAAAATTTATCAGTCAATGTAAAAATCATGTTAAACGACTCTTTAAGCACATAATGGCTTAGAGAGTTTTTTTATACAAAAAACTAATGACGAAAGAAGGAATTTCTAATGAATAACACTCCAATCGTATCTTGGTATGAAGGAACAAATGAATTTTCAAAAAAAGTAGACTATACAGTAAATTATGGAACTGTGGACGCAAGCTCCCCCTCCCCCCAAAAAACATTCTTTATTTGGAATAACAGAGGGCAGCAAGAGGATTGCCCTAAAATGGAGGAAGTTACATTTACAACACGAGATCGAGATGGTGGTACAACCGTAGAAGCTGTTAAAGACAACTGGTTTAGAGTGAAGGTTGATTCGTTAGGTGAAAGTGGCTGGACAGAAGTTGGTAAAGGCGGAGGCACTCAAAATCCAACGGGCCTTAAGGATTTAGGAACTACTGGTACTACAACTAATAAAAATACTGCTACTGCTCAGGTATGGGCAAAAGAAAAAACATTTACTTTAGGATCATATGTTAAGCCTACTACTGCCAATGGTTTTATTTATAAAGTCATAAATGCTGGAACAACATCAGATCAAGAACCAGCTTGGGGAAAAGTTGATGGAAATACTTTTGTAGATGCTGGCATAGAATACCTAACAGTAAAAATAGAGAAAACACCGAATGCTAAAGAAATCTTAGGTTTAGCAAATGACACAAAGGCAGATGGCTCAAACGCCCAATTAGCGGGTGGTAACTTCGTTCAAATTACGGTCTATGCGGAAGTACCAATGACAGCGTCAGCAGGGAAAAATTCTTTAGTACAACGCGTATCCTACCGCTACGTATAATCTTGTCAGTTTTAGAGGGCAGGGGTCCATCCCCTCCTCTTTTTTTACAAAAACTTCAATAAAATGAAGGGATGGATAGCATGCTATTTACTGAGGAAAAAAATGTACAAGCAATCGGTCTTCCTTTTAATTGGAATGCTGATTACGCAAATGGAAAAAACTATGCTGAGTATGACCTGCTTACGCATAAAAAAAATGACTTTTATTTAGTACAGAAAAACCAGGTTATTCGTTTCGGTTTGTTTGGTCAAGGAATGAAGTTTTTCTTCGAGGTGGCTGATGGATCTTTTTACCTACACGGCAGAAAGATCGAAATCAGCTATGAAGATGAGAATGGAAAAGTATATGCTTTAACAACAAATTCTGCAAACAAAGACCTTATTACATATAAAGAAGCCTTCACGGATTTTAGTAATGTGCAAGGCCAACAACGCTCTAACTTAAAATCCATTAATTTTGGTTATAAAACCAGTTATCAGCAAGATGATGTCCAACTATTCTTTCAGCCTATCGTTGCACTGCCTTTTAGCCAGAGTGCCTTTATTGAAGTGAAAATAACCTCTAACAAAGCTATGAATGGCTACTTAATCTTTAAATCAAGAGGCATAGAAGTAGAACGATTTTATGCACCATTAGAAGAAAATCGTGCAGGACAGATCATTTGGATCATTAAATAACTAGGTAAGAGAGGAGTATGGTTATGAGAAGATTTTGGTTACAGCTTCCCGATAAAAATGAATTTATTGATATAAACCCCACTAATAACAAACTATCACTATTTGAATCATCCACCGAGCATAGCTTTACATTAGATCCTGGCAATTACACGCTAGAAAAGTTAATCAGCATTTTAAATAATAATGGGCTAGTTGCTAAACTAGGCGAACTGAAGGCTGATATAAACAGGAAGTTTATCGTCCTCTTTATGAAGGATACATTCACTTTTGCAAATGGCAGCTTTATCACTTTTTTAGGTGGAATTGAGTCTGTCGATAAAGGCGATAGATTAGATGACAGTATTATACATATTTAATCAATAATTAAGAAAGGAGCATACTCTATGGCTATTGTAGGAGGTAATTTAGAGAAGAAAGAGATTTTATTGTCAATTGGCATTTCAGGCACACATCGGAATACAGAAATTGACGAAGTCACAGGACATCTACGATTAGCACAGGTGGATGTCGATGGAAGCGGAAATCCTATTTACGTAGAAGAAGGCACATGGATTTCTAAAGTAATTAATCTGGAAGATAAATTTCTGGATTTTGAAAAGGTTGTCACAACTCACATTACCAATGGTGCTAGCTCATTCACAATATCAACAAGAACTTCAGATAATAGCATGGATTGGTCTGAATGGACTGCAATTGCGGTAGATGGAACAATACAGTCTGATACAAAACAATATATTCAGGTCAAAATTGATTTATTTGCAGGGTTTGTTACTGATGTTTTTAAAATCTCCAACTCAGACTTTGAAATCAACGAGTTTGTTGAAGCTTCAAATAGTCTTAGATTAAAACGTGAATATCAACATGATATGACATTAAATTCTAAATGGACAGATGTAGGAAGTTTACACAGAAAGAAAATAACTCGTGATGAGTGGTTAAGGATTGATAGATTAATGGTGGTGAAGAAATGACAGAAACTAGTTATTACCACGAATTAGGTTCAGGAAATCGTGTTGGAAAAATAGAGATTACAACAAACGGAAAGTTAAATGAAGCTAACAAATTAGACAATTGGATTGATGGGTCGCAATCAGGCTCTACACCCTACATTGTCTCTGGTTCTATGGTTGTGGGAACTTATTTAAACTTCGATTTTAAAAAATCTGTGATAGTTGATGAAGCTCTTTTACTTGCAAATGGGCTAAATAGTTTCGGGACATGGAAGTGGCAAGGTAGTTCAAATAACTCAGTATGGGTTGATATTGGGTCAAATTTTGATTTTAAAGGCAGTTTAAATAAAACACAAAAAATGACTAGCTTAAATGGGAATATCAGAGATTACAGATACTACAGATTGATTTGCGTAAATCCTTCAACCAATGGGCTAAATTATATGTACCAATTTGAATTCAAGGTTAAAAATGGTTATTTAAATAAATCACTTATTTTACATGAAGGTAAGTATAAGAAAATGAATAAAGAAGTACCTGAAAAGCAAGAGGTTTGGTCTGATGATACTATTAATCTAGTTCAAAAAATGACTTCTAATTCATCTAATGGTCAAACAGCTTTTTGGACATATAATACAAATCAAAATGGTGCAGGTATCGCATACAATATTTTCGACTATGCTACAGGCTCAGAGGTTAGTGGTATCAGCAGGGTTGGCGGCTCAGGTATTTTAGGTATTATATTCCCAAAAGAAGTTACAGTAGCTAAATATGAAATAGAAGCACATAATATAGCAACATACGCTCCTAGAATATTCACCATAGAAGGTTCAAATGACACCACTACAGGACTAGATGGCACATGGGCAAAAATTGATAGTAGAACAGGTATCTATTTTAACGCAAATGAGAAAAAAACTTTTATATTAGAAAATCAATCTACATTCAGAGCATATAGATTAAATATAAGTGCAACCAATCACACATTTACAGGGTTCGCAGAACTTCGTTTTTTCCCACCTAAGGTATTACTTGAGAAACATGAGGATAGAATACCTGCTCATTGGTCAACAGTATCTTCTACTCTCCCTACCCAAAATCAATTCATAGAGCAAGGAATGGATAATCTATCTCCCCTACTTGACCGCAAAGTTTTAGATTTAGAGCCTATAACAATGACAGATAAAAGTGAGATTTTAGGTGTTGGTGAAATAGGAAAAGTATTTAGTAAAACTATTGATTTAAAGAAATATTTTGATATTAGAAGCATGAAAGTTGAGGTGAGATAAATGCCTAATCAAAAAATACTTCTTCAATATCAAGATAAATTATATTCTTCAAAAATAATTAACATAGCTCACAATACAGGAATGACTTCAAATACTTCCCCTGCCCCATTAGTTGCAAGTGCTAGTAGTGCAAATACTGGAAACCCTAACTATCAAATATGGAAAGCATTTAATGGAACTAAAAAAGACACTATTGATTCTTGGATGTCAGGTAATATTACAACAGGTTGGATTCAAATTGACTATGGATTAAAAAAAATAGCAAATAGAGTTGCAATTAGTGCGCAAGTTATAGTCAACCCAATAAATAGTCCTAAAGATTTTAATATTTTAGCAAGTAATGATGGTATAAACTTTGAGATAATAGGACAATATAGGAATCAAATCAATTGGAGTAGCGGTGAAACACGTAATTACAATATATTAAAACCAAATTTTTACCGCTATTACCGCATACACATATTATCTGTTAATGGTGCTAGTCATATGGCTCTTTCTGAGATTTTATTTTCTTATGTTTACCCCGAAGTAACAGAAATACCATTTTTAAATGCAGGAAAATTAAATTCAAACAACTTCATTAAGTATGGGGTTGATTTAAATAAATATGCACTAAATACGCTATTTTCTCATAAAAAATATATTTTACAAGATGGAGTTTCAAAAAATAAAGAAGGTCTTTGGACAACTAAATTAGATAGAAAACCACTCAGCATTAGTTTTAATTAGCGCTGAGTTTTTATTTGGATACAACTATTTACAACTAAACGAGGTGAAAAAATGGGTAGAAATTCTATAAATTTCAAGACAGGTTCTTATATCGAAGGAGGAACTATTGTCTCTCCTAGTAACATTGTAACTGTGTCTTTTTTTATTAAAGGAGATATGGCTAATGCCAATAGTAGACACACTGTTCTAGGATTTAATGATGGAAGATATAACCTATATTTGATGAATGACACTATCAAAGGCTTTGGTTTTAATACATGGGGTTCTGATATTAGAGGTATTAGTGATGTATCAAAAATTTTAGACAATAAGGTTCATCATATTTTAGCTGTCTTTACTAGCAATACCGTAACTGATGAACTATGGATAGATGGAGAAAAACAATCTATAAACTTAGTTACAGGAACAATAAAAACATCAAACATGACTGTAAACAATACTAAATTTTTTATTTCAAGAGGTAATACTACTACTTCATATAATGGTGAAAATTTCAATGGTAATATTGATGATATTTCTATTTGGGAAGGTAAAATCACTGTAGATGAAGCACTTTCAAAAAAAGGAGTAATAGACAATAAAATTGCTTATTACAATATGGACAATATGAATAATAGCAATAGTGTTACAGAGTTGGTTTCTAAATTGTCATATAGTATTGTTGGAAGTACTTGGTCTTGGGATAAAGAGCTTGTAGTTTTTAACTATTTAGCTATAAAAAATCCAACAACAAATGAACACTATTCTCTTGCAGAAAATACTCTTATTCACATGCCTGACAACTCAACTAAAAACATGATTTTACATGGTATAGAGCAAGATAAAGAGATTCAATTAGATGTGCCTTTTACTAAGCATAACTATGTTAACGATAATTCTATTGCTAATGCGAGTGGTAAAGTATTCACACATGACATTGGTAAAATCAATACTTTAAATGTCAAAGAAGTGATAGAGAATAAAAGTATTGTAATCACTTGGTATCAAACCAATATGACTTCTAATACTACTCCTTCCCCTCTAGTTGCTGACTCTAGTAGTTTTTACGTTACAGACAGCAATCAAGCTTGGAAAGCATTTAACGGAACACGAGGGTTGTTAGATTGTTGGGCAACTGCAAACAACTTCCCTACAGGATGGATTCAGATTGATTATGGAGAGAAAAAATCTATTAATACTGTAAAAATAGAAGCACGTGGCGGAACGCTTTTAACACAAATGCCTAAAGATTTTACAATACAGGTGATGGATAGTTCTAATCAGTGGGTTGATTTATTAAATGTAACTAATCAAACAAATTGGACAGAGTATGAAGTACGCATTTTCACATTTAATGCTGTTGAAGGTTCTAAATTCAGAGTAAATATAACAGCTAATAACGGTGCTATTGTAGTAGCTGTCGGTAAATTAGTATTTGGATTAAAGGAAGTGAAGTAATATGGCAACAACAGAGCAATCAATGGCACAATACGGGATCGCATGGTTTGGTTTTGATGAGGCAAGTGGAGACTTTTTCAATAAAATAACCAATGAGTATATAGGGAAACCCACTAACATTCAGAGACAAGATGGTTGGAATGGAGAAGGGCTTTCTGCCAACTTTAACGGAACATCTAGCGCAATAACTCAAACATCATCAATGAGTGATAAGGAAATTACTATTAGATACAAGTTTAGAGTGTCAATCAAAAAGACTAGTGGCATGTATCATTTAGCAACAGTTAACACATTCACGACTCAAAAAGGAATGATTACTGCTATTATAGATGGAAAACTAGTTTGCGAGTGGTGTTCAGCAGGAGCAACTTATTGTTTTAGTTATACATCTAAAGAAGATTATACAGGTGGAAAATGGCATGACTTCTTTTTATCTTGGGATGGTTTAGCAGGTTCACTTGTTAATATATATGTAGATGATATGATTAACCCTATAGCGAAAATAAGAGCTATCAATAGTAATAATGGTCATAACTTCCCTACCTTTTTAATAGGTAGATTGGCAGGAACTACGGCAGGTTGGTACTCAGGAGATATTGATGATTTACAAATCTACAATAAAGCCCTATCCCCTTCTGATTTTACTCAAAAGCGATTAGTAATTAAAACAACAGACAATAAAAACCTTGTTTTATCCCCTAACACAGCTCGTGTAAAAGAAATCCCTAACACAGCAGAATATATGATGTTAGCTCAAGGTGGAGTGATAAAAGAGATTGATTCAGCAGTTGATAGACCACCAATTGATTTCACTAAACCTACAACTGAATATGAAATTGTGACTAATAACAGAACACCATTAGGGAAAGGTAGATTGTTCACTATTCCTATTGGTAGTGATTTTAAAACAGCAATGATTGAGGACAACTATTAAATTAGCTGTCCTTTTAATATGGAAAAATATTGGAGGTCAATACAATGGCTAATAGTAAAGATAATTTAAGTAAATATGGAAAAGCCTTTATTGGTTTTGATGAAACCAGTGGTAATGCTATGGATTCTATAGGTGGTTATACTGGTACTTTATATAATAATCCACAAAGAGTTTCAGGTTGGAACGGAGTAGGAAATGCTATGAATTTTAATGGTAGCAATCAATATATACAATTTAACAATAAAGTGTTACCAACAGACGCAATAAGCATAAGACTTAAAGTAAAACCAGAAAGAACTCCTAGTATATACCAAGTAGTCTTTACAAATGCTAATAATTCTAATGCTTCAAACTCCTATGGATTTATGTTAGGACTATCTCCAGTAGACAGCGAATTTCTCTACTTTAGAATAATTAGAAATAATTTCAACGATATTATACCTCTTATACCTATCCCTGTTGGCGCAAATGGTGCAAATTATAATACTTGGAATGATTTCCTATTGACATGGGATGGCAATGAGGGAGGTATCATAAAAATATATGTAAATAATATGATTGAGCCATTTATCACACATATAGCAGGAAAAGCCAATGATATTCAACACTCGCACAACCTTTTTATAGGGAGAAGCAGTGTCAACAATGCAAACTATTTTAAAGGTCAGATAGATGCTTTTGAAATTTATGATAAAGTCATCTCACCTGTCTCTGATAAATATCTAGTACAACACAGCTCACAATTCAAATACCATGACGGCACTTCTTGGCAAACAACAACAAACTCAGAAGAAAACTTTATCAAATATGGCATGAGCAACCTAGACCATATCACAGAAGCCCACTGGAAAGAGCTATCAGGAAACAAATCAATAGTTATGTGGTCTGATTTTGAGGACAAACAATTTGCTTCTGTTGTGCTAAACAAAGAAAACTTCACAGCGAGAGATTTACTAGGTGATACACCTCAGGTTATTTACTATACAGATTCAGACGCTTCACAAATTGTTGTGGAAACAGGTGTTGACCCATTTAGTGTCTATGATTACATTGGTGAGTTACCTACTGTAGTGGCTTATACAGAAACAACGGATGATATTATTGTATCAACAACTACTGAGCCATTTGATATTTATGATGAATTTGGTGATAGTGTGGAGGTTCTTTATTATACAGATGATGAAGCTGTGACGAGTGCTGATTTAATCCTTGAAGCAAATTGGTCACCTGTCGATGAGTTAGAGGGTGATTTTGAGATTGTTACATGGACGGATGAAGCTCCTGAGACTGCTACGAGAGTGCTTGAAATGAAAGCAGTACCTAAACCTCAATTTATTAAATTAGTTAATCCTAAGCGACTCTATGGTTATTTAGATGATGTTTTCGCAGCGGATATTTCCAAATCCTACCGAGATGAAGCTCGTTATTTTATTACAGATGAAACTATCTCTAGCTGGTATGTGTGGGAAGCTTCAACTCAATCATTTAATATAGCAGACACTTCGAGTGAGGAAGCCATTCTAAAAAATGGTATGAAATTCACAGACATGAATAAAATCACCGATAAACAATGGAGAACTTGGGCTAAGCCATATTTAAATATTGGTGTGTTCCTAAAGGATAATCCCCGCGACACTATTATCTCAATTATTGATAATATTTCATATAAAGACTATCTCCCTAGGCATACTACTACAATGGAAAAGGCAAGCTTCTATCTTTTAAATACAACAGCTAAGATTGATATTTCTTTAGTTGGCAATACGCTTAAAGGTATTCTAAGTGACGAAGATCTTACACGCGTTCAATATCGTGTGCTATTAAATGGTGCTTATTATTATCCAGCAGACGGCAGCTTTACAAAATTAGCAGCATCTCCACAAAATATTAGCCTTTCAATCGCTAGTAAACATATAAAAATTGATGATTGGAATACCTTGAAAATAGAGTTTCAGGATTCCTTTGGTACAACAGATTATTGGCAAACTACGTTTATTGGAACTTACTCAGGACTCGTGTTCAAAGATGTTTATGGTAAGTATTATTCAAATGAAATTGGTGAGGTTTTAAAGTATCTTGACTTTGGAATAATTATCGCTGGACAGACCACTGTTGAACATGAAGTAATTCTAAAAAATCAATATGGCTACGATGTTAAAAATATTCACTTGTTTGCCAACACCTCTAACTTCCCTACTGGCATGAAGATAGAGTTTAGTGAAAGCTTAGCCCCATTTATCCCCTACCCTGAGTTAAAACTAAATCGAACACTCCAGAACAACGAAGAAATGTCATTCTTCATTCGATTACAAACTGAATTAGGTGTAACGCCTGACGCTAACGGTTCATTTGACATTATCGTGAGAGCAGACAAAGCCTAATCACAATACAATGTGATAAGGAAGTGAAACTATGGAAAGCAATATTTCTTCCAATCAAAAGAAACAAGAAATTGTCATTTCACCAATTACGGATAATTCTTTTATTAATGCTGAGACTGAAATAAAGCCGCATAATCGCTTTCAAGCAAAGTATAAATTATTTGCAGTCGACTATTCAGATCTATTAGCTAACCTGATCGTTAAACAATTCGAAGACGCTGATTTAAGCACAGAAATCATTCCTCGAGTGATTGGTGTAAATGAAAAAGAAACTTTAATTTCTATCGTTTATCGTGGAAATTCACATGTTTTAGCAGAAATACAGCCTTATATCCACAATTTTGTTAAAGCGGAAATTGACATACGCCCTCATAATCGAATGGTAGCTATTTATGAAGTGCAACAGCCTCCTATTGTCACTGATTTATTTCATCCTACACAAGATGCCTTTACTCGAGAGAAAGCAGATTTTCAATCCATTAATTACGGTGAATATACCTCTATGGTTGTTGGACGAAGCGATGATGATATTTGGCGATCATTCGTGCAATTTGATTTACAATCTATCCATCCATCCTATATTTTAACGGATGCTAAACTTCGTTTATATTTTAGTGGATCTATTCCTAATGGCATTCAGCTAGAGCTCTATAATGCCAATAAACCGTGGGTAGAAAATGATATCACTCACTTAAATAGACCTACTCCTATTAAGCTAATAACAGATCAATATATAGTAAATGCAACAGCAGGCTACATTGAATTTAATGTATATTCTATGGTAAAGGATTGGACTTCATTAAAATTAGCTAATAATGGCTTTATAGTTCGTCTATCAAATGAAACCTCAAATGGGCAAGTTATCTTTAAAACTAGAGAATCCTCGCTGCCTCCAGAATTACTTATTAATTATTATGATTCTAGAATTTTCAGTTTTGGGAAAAGCCAGCATCTTACAGAGATTTTTATCTTCAAGAGACAAAATTCAGATAAAAATGCCGAAATTACCGTTGATTCAGTATTTGATTTTTGGAATCAAGATACTGAAATCTATGTACATAGAAAAGAAGTTCCTCTTGACGCGGATATACTCACTGAAATAACAGTGAATAAACCGTACATAAATGTAGAAATAATTGTAGCAATTCCTTTAGAGAGTAATACACCTGCTGAAATAAGTGTTAGGAATCCTCTTGTAGATATAACAAATGCAGAGATTACAATAAATAAACCAAGCGTACCTGCTGAAATAACTGCTAGAAAAAGTGAAAGTAATACCCTCCTAACAGAAATTTGTGTATCTAAACCGGATATTCCCGTTGAAATTATTATTCCGTATTATGATGACAGCATTCTATTAGCCGTTATCGAAGCAAATGATATTTATATCAATGAGATTAATACAGTCATTATTGTGTCAAAAGATATAATTAAAGCAGAAATTACATCACGGATAGCTGATCAGGAAAATTTATACACTGTCATAACAATAAGTAAGAGTAAAATACAGAGTGAAATTTATGTTAAATATTCAAACGATATAGTTGTTGACATTGAAGCACATGTGAAGAGTGATATTGCAGCAGAAATAATGGCAAGTATTCCTCTAATACCTACTGAGATAACTGTCCGAAGATATGATAATGATGATAGACAGATTGAAATATTTAGTGCCTACACTTCCATTATAGCAACTGAAATTATGGTTCATCGAGTTGATGATTTAGAAACGGTTATAGATATTAAAGCAACCAGCAGTATCGCTACTGAACTTATTATCTCTAAGCCTGCTATTTGGAGTGAAATTACCATTCCTACATGGGATGAATCAAGGATTTTAACAACCATTGAGCCGCGTATTTTTATGGTGAACAATATCCAAGCTATTATTGTGGTTAATGGTGGCGTTTCAGGATACGCATTTATTATGTAAAAGAAGGAGAATTTTTATGATTATTAAAAATTACGAGATTGGTGAACTATATTCATTTTTATTTAATTTAATTTTAAAAGGCAAAGAATCACGTATGCGAACTAGATTTTTAAAACTTTTAGAGGACCAATTAAATCTAATTAACCTTGAAAGACAACAACTAATATCAGACTATGCTGAGAAAGATGATCATGGAGAAGTTTTGTATAATTTAGAGCAAGTGGATGGCAAGGAAATGGAGGTTCCTATATTTACTGAGGATGCTGAGAAGGAAATTCAAAAGCAAATTTTAGCTCTTTTAAACGAAAATTTTATTATCGAAGAAACAACAGACAAGGCTGACATGCTTCAAACATTACAGGAAATTATATTAAATTGCGATTTAGAATTTACAGGTAAAAAAGCAACTATGTATGATAGATTTTGCGAAATATTTGAGGACATTCCATTACTAAAGCAGCCTGAGATTACGCAATAAAATTTTTAAATATGGATAGGTGTAGAAAATATGCACCTATCCTTTATTTATTTTTTAAAAGTTGGTGATTACATTGCAAGATAAACTAGGTGAACGATTAGCCAGTGCTGAGGTTGAAATAAAGAATCAAGAGAACCGAATTTCAAAATTAGAAGGTAATCATGAATTATTATATCGCTTAACATTAGTATCCGAACAGCAGCAGGAGATGAATAAGCATCAGCAAATCCAATTACATCGAATGGATAAAACCTTTAATAATATTAATATCAATCTTACAAAATTAAATATGACCCAGGTTGAATTACAGGAGGATGTTAAAGGGATTGGTCAACGTGTGGATAGTATTGAGGAGGATCTAAAGCAGGAGTCTGAGAAGGATTATATCTCCATTGGTGACATCATTAAACAATATCTGCATTGGTGGATACTCCTTCCAACAATTATTATTGGTGCTTTTATTTTAAAATTATTTGGCTTATAAGAAAGGAATGATGTCGATGAAAATTAATTGGAAGGTTCGCATTCGCAATCCTCAATTTTGGATTACGGTAGGATTATCCGTAATTACTCCCCTCTTTGCCTATTATGGTATTACGGGAGCGGATTTAACTACTTGGCAAAGTGTGTGGACATTAATTATGGATGCAGTCTCCAATCCATATGTATTAGCATTAATAGTCGTTAGTACATATAATGCCATTCTTGATCCTACTACAGCTAGCCTAAGTGATTCCTCAAGAGCATTAACCTATAATAAACCGAAACGAGATGAGCGATAATGGTCGATTTTATGAGTCCTGTGAAGAATGCTCGCTTAACTAGTAAATTTGGTTGGCGAAATATCGGCTTTGGGAAGGAATGGCACCAAGGCATCGATTTAGCATCAACAGGAAAGGTTCCGATTTTTGCTAGTGCTGCTGGCATTATTACGCGAGCACAGACATTAAGCAGCTATGGAAACGTTGTGATGATTAAACATACAATCCATGGCAAAACATATGAAACAAATTATGCTCATTTGGATTCTTCCTGCGTTCAGGTAGGACAAAAGGTGAAGCAGGGACAGCAAATCGGAATTATGGGAAATACAGGACGTGCATTTGGCGTTCATTTACACTTTGAAATACATAATGGTCTTTGGCAAACAGGACAACCAAATGCTGTTGATCCTATGAAATATATAACATTAACGAATGAAGCTAAAGGAGAGCTAACAATGTCACAATACAATGAATTGCTAAATAAAATAAAAGAGCTGGAAAACGCTTTGCAAACAAAACAAGCTATTATTCCAACGCGTAAAGCCACTGAAACGCATAAGGGAGCTTGGGATTGGCTGCAATGTCAAGGTATTACGGATGGCTCTAACCCTCAAAATTTCGTAACACGTGAGCAATTTGCAACAATGCTCAAACGCTATCATGAGTCCAACTTATAATTTCTCACCGCCAGTAAAACCATGATACAATGAAAGGAATACTGGCAACTAAGGAGATTTTGCATGAGGCTTTCAACCATTTTAAATTTTTGTATTCTTGTATTTTTTACCTTACTTTTCGTCAATGATTTTTTCCCAGATACCACATTAGCTGCAGTACTAAGCAAAAAAATAATTCTGCTTATTTTAGTGATTTTGGTCATTGTACAAATCACGATGGATAAGGGGCAATATAAAAGGCTATCTAAGAAAGCATATGTTAGCGTAACATTGTATACCGTAGGACTTTGGATTGTCTTAACATTGCTTGGCGGCAAATCTGAATTTGGTCTATCCTTTAACAGCCCTATATTTTATATTATCGTACTATTACTAGGACTGGATTTACTTCGTATCTATCGCCAATCTAAGTTGGAACAAAAGCAATAGTCATAGAATTTGAAGCGCTAACCATCACTTTGATGATTCTATCCATCAATTGAGCTGTTCTATCCATCGTTTCAATCTTTCTATCCGTCACTTTGGCGATTCTATCCATCATTAAGCATGTCACCGACTTACTTTATTCGGTGGACATGCTTTTTCTAAATCAGTACAAAACTTTGAATTGACACATATACTGAAAATAAAAATACCCCAATGAGGAACCAACCATAAACGTTTCTCTTTTGCCGAAATTCCCTAATTCCTAATATTAACATAATCAAACCTAAGAAGAATATCATTAAGTAATTCATCTGATAATCGTGAGTAATAAGTCCATATGCAGCGAGTGATACTACAATGATTGAAAAAATAATGTGCAAAATTTTCAGCATACTTTCCTCTCCTCCTTCTGTTAACTAGTATTTAGTCATAATACCGAGAGGGAAACCTTTACCTACCGTTTATTTAATTAATAAAATGATAAAAAACAACGTTCATTGTTTTTGAAAAACCCATTTATAATGCAAATTCAATCGTAGTAGCAGTTCTTTCAGCTGCTGATTCTCCAATCGTTTTCCCCACAAGATAAAGCGCCATATTTATTCCTGAAGAAACACCTCCAGAAGTGATGATGTTACTGTCCTGTATAACTTTTTCTTCAGAAATCACCTGAATATCCGGATAATTTTCTTGTAGTATTTTTAATGCTAAATGATGAGTCGTTCCTCTTTTACCATTTAACAATCCTGTTTCTCCTAAAATAATTGCTCCTGTACAAACTGAGCATATGTATTCAATATTTTTATGTTTAATTATCCAATCTTGAATATTTTTATTCTTCATGATAGATTGAACAGCCCTTAAAGGACCACCAGGGATTATTAAGATATCTAGATCAGGATGATTATTAATTGTATAGTCAGGAACCACTCTTATTCCTGAATGAGTTTTGACTGACTCCCCATTCTCTGTTATTAAAAATACTTCAAATGGTCTTGTTGGTAACAAGTCTTTTTTATAAACTCTAAATGAGTATTTTTAAATACAAAAATTACCATACACGAATCAATGACAGGTACCCTAAGCTACTTGTAACTCATTTTTGATTTGTTCAAGTGGCGTGCCATCTGTTGTTGCTGCGTAGACAAACTCTATAATACTCTCGAATTTTTTCGTTCTGGCGATATGTATGGCATAGGTAAATGGTGTGTCGTACAAATAACCAAGAAATAGATACGCAAACTGCACAAGAACCCAGTAACGTTGAATCGCTTGCGCACTTCGAATTTGTGCTCCGTTGAAACCGACGTCCTTTGACTTGTTTAAAGTACGTTTCAATCGACCATCGATGGCTATAATACGTAAGAATCTGTTCCGATGTCAGCTTCGTATCTGTACTCAAAAAACAGCGCATATTCTTTGGCTCCATCGATGCCGCTTGAGGCCAACATAAAAGTACGACACCGTATTCAATATCATTTAAGGCACCTTCATAGTGATACACGCGATACGCTTCTCCACCAATCGTCACGAGATTGGTGTCGTCTTTTTTGATATACGTTGCGAATTGTTTGGCTTGAATACGGATACCTTGAGGATACAAAATACGATTCGTTTTGAGTGCTCCGATGACATGTGTGCCTTTTGAGAGCACGGCTTCGATGATCGTACGCGATGTATACCAGCTATCGCACAAAAAATACGATGGCTGTTTGAATAACGGCTGTTGATTCATCATCTCTAACGAAAGTTGAATTTTACTGTCAGTTGTTTCTTTATCGAATAATCGAAAATCATATGGATATGCGTGTTGCCCTGATTTCATCATCAGTTGCACGACTTGATGCCCCCAAACACTTTTCCCATCTGTGTGCGAGAAATGGTAGCCACAGCTTCCGTTGGTTGGGCTGCCCGTGACGAAGGCTTTGTTTTCTTGGCAATCGTGTCGTCGAGTAAGAGTAATACAGGTTCATCTTGAGCCATGCTTTGCCGCACGTATTTTTGTGATTGTCTTAGAAGATAGGTTTCATTCCATGGGCTATTTTTATGGAAATGCCCAAGTGTTGTACGATGCTTTTGGTGGTGGCTAAAGGCATGAATCTCTGTTAATTTGCCTGTAAAACCAATGCTCGACATCCCATCGATAAAATGAGTCAAATGCCGTAAAACGGGCTTTGAAAAGTAAAAAGGCAATTGCCAAAAAAGAAACCCTTTGTTGATTTGTTGGTGATATGTTAATCTATTCATCAGACAGATACGCTCCTTTGGTGGATGATTGGGTCAGAGCTTTCATTTTAACCAAAAGGGTGAATTCTGTCTTTTTATTTTGCTTGATGGTAATTATTTGAAGAGTATTTGCTCATTTAGAGTAATTTACTATTCTTTATTTTAGAACGCTCTACAGCCTTACTATACGCCCCTACAAATACGGCTCTTTTGATATTTCAAGCAAATTTCAATATTATTAATGTTGGAGATAAAAAACATAAAAGAGGATAATTAAATGAACAGATTAGAACAAACAACCCAAGAATTACTGGAAGCTGGTTATACAATCGAGGAAATTAAAGCAGCCTTTGAGGAAGTCATTGAACAAGCTAAACAGTCCAATACAGTACGTGGAACAGATAACTAACAATGTTGTCTGTTTTTTATTATGGTAAATAAGTATAGATATGGTTAAAGTTGTTATTATAGGTTATTTAAAGTAATGACCTTCAACAATTTTAAAGGAGGCTACATAAATGATTAATTTTTTTAAAAGAGGTTTTATTTTTCTAGCATTAACGTTATTAGTACTAGTTAGTATTAGTGTTGAAAATGCATCTGCAGCAGATATTGTTGATTATGAAGAAGGCATGACAAATTTAAATAATACTCCTGAAAATAGTGCGAAAATCGGAGATCTGTTACTTAAACCTGAAAAAGGATGGAAAAGATATGATGATAGCAACCCCAATATAAATTATATTGGATGGTGGAGTATAGCTTCTGTCTATGGTGATTACAATAAAACTCAAAGCTATACTACTTACGGAACTCAAGCTGCTAAAGATTCTTACTATAGCTTTAACTTTAAAGGAACGAAATTTAGAATTATCTCTCCACAATGGGCGACTTCTTCATCACAAATAGAAGTTACAATAGATGGGGATATCATTGAAACTTATTCTGCTTATAGCACTAAACAACAAAGACTAACTTTAATCTATGAAAAACTTGGTCTAGAAGATAAAATACATGAAGTAACTATTAAAAGTAAAAGTACTGGTCATATAGTAGCAGACGCTATTGATATAGATGAAGGCGGATATATTGTAAAAAATCCTTCAATAGAATCTATTACATTAGACAGAAACACATTAGAGCTAATAGAAAACAGCCAAGATAAATTAACAGCTACAGTTTCTCCAGATACAGCAAAAATAATTTGGACAAGTAGTGATGAATCTATTGCAACTGTAGATCAGAATGGGAATGTAACTGCTATTCGTGAAGGTCAAGCAATTATTACAGCAACAATAGAAAACACAGATATTTCAGCAACAAGCACGGTTATTGTTAAGAAACCAAATAATGACTTCTCCAGTGCTATTCTAAGCATTACTTTGGTGAATGGTATAACAAAAGAATATGATGTAACGAATGCAGTTTTAAACAATTACTTAAATTGGTTTGATAGTGCACAAGGTACTTCTACTTTCAAATTCTCAAAAACAATTTCACCTTATAAAAAGGTAACTGAATTTGTCGTACACGATAAGATTGCTTCTTTTGAAGTAAGAGAATACTAAACCATAAAAAGCCCTGGTTCAAAAATAATATTGAGTACCAGGGCTTTGGCTTTGTTGTTTTAATCTATTTGTCTAAAGAATATTTTTCAATTGCCTCTGCTGCTGTAGTAGAAGGATTTTCAAATATTATATATCGACTGTATACCTCTTTTAAATTTAAAGACTCACTTAAATCGTCAACTAATTCAAAAACATCTAGTATCTTAACTTGCATCAGGTGAAGCTTGGACACCGATGAAAGATAATGAGGGCAACCCAATAAATCTACTATTTACAAAAACAAATGGTTTCCCTTCACATCCAGATAGTATGTCTGGAAGATGGCGTGAGATTGTAGAACGTTACAATTTACCTAAACTAACATTTCATGGTCTAAGGCACACCTACGCATCTTTTATGATTAGTAAAAATGTAAATTTTAAAATTATTCACGAACAACTTGGAAATGTTAACATTCAAGAAGTGATTAATACCTATAGCCACTTAACTAAGAAAGATAAAGAAAAAGCAACCGACTATTTCAATCCCATTTTATAAAAAATGGTCGATTTTTGGTCGGTTGCTCTTATTTACGGTATTTTATATACGTTGAAAACTCTACTATATCATCTACTCTTGAATAGCAGCCTCTAACGCTACAAGCATCATATCTTTGAAGGTTGTTTGGCGTTCTTCTGAAGTCGTTACCTCACCTGTTAGGATATGGTCACTTACTGTTAGAACAGAAAGAGCTTTACGACCAAATTTTGCTGCTAATGTGTAAAGAGCTGCAGATTCCATTTCAACTGCAAGTACGCCATATTGAGCTAATTTTTCGTTTTGATGCTCATCAGAATAGAACAAATCTGCTGTGAAGATATTTCCTACTTGTAGGTTTAGCCCTGCAGCTTTACCTGCATTATAGGCTTTTAATAGTAGGTCAAAGTCAGCGATTGGTGCGAAGTCAATTGCACCGCCCCAAATGATTTGGTTCATACGTGTATCAGATGTTGCTGCTTGCGCTAAAATCACGTCACGCACTTTCACATCTTTTTGAATTGCACCACAAGTACCTACGCGGATTAATTTTTGAACATCATATTCTTGCATTAATTCTGTTGCATAGATGGAAATAGATGGCACACCCATACCAGTTCCTTGTACAGAAATACGTTTGCCTTTATACGTGCCTGTATAACCAAACATATTGCGTACCTCGTTATAGCAAGTTACATCCTCTAAAAACGTCTCTGCGATGTATTTTGCACGAAGTGGATCTCCTGGAAGTAAAATTGTGTCAGCGATTTCGCCTTTTTTTGCATTAATATGAACACTCATACTGCAATCCCTCTTTTCTGTCAGTTATCACTTTAAATAATACTGTGTTTCTGCTATTTTATCAATGCTAGACGTCTAGCAACTTAAAATAAATTCACCCTTGCTCGACATATAATGCCCACAACTCATCAAATGCTTCAGTAGTAAGGTTATCAGTAGCAAACGATTCAATATACGTTGAAAGCTCTTCAAAATCTGTGCTTTGCTTAGGAAAATTATGTTCATGAAACATCTCCTCTGCAAATCGTACCTTCTGATCTGACCAATCCCCACCACGGAAAGTTAATACATATAAATAAAAGCTCTTGTTCATACTAGAAATTCCCCTTTTTATACTTATCTGCTTTCCGCTAGTTTATCAAAAAATCACATTCCCGTCATAAAAATAGCAATTAAGTATTTTTTCCTACTAAAGCTTTTTCAACTACTTTTTCACACCTTTCGACTTATGTCGTAGAAATTTAATAGGTGTTTTTATCTGAAAAGTGAAAATTTTGCGAAATAACAATAGAAAAATCTAGTAAAATAAGATAAAATTGAAATCGACTATTTGAAAATAGGAAGGTGATGGCGATGAAAAACTCACAAAAATCCAGTAACTCTGCGAAAAAACGCCCGTCTCTCTTTAAAACTAGCTTTTCCGCTAAAGAGAATGCAATTGATTTAGAGGATAGTAGGCATAATCTCCCTCCTATTAAAGAAAAACGACAACGTTTTTATCATTTAATACGGGGTAAAGTGCTTATTATATTTACACTTTTAATTCTTATTAACGGAATAATGGGTATTTTGTCTTATGTCGATATACGGAATCTTCAACGTCAGATGGATGATTTTACTGAGAAAAATGTCCAAGAACAATTAACTGTTAATCAGCTTGCATATGAAATTGCAAAACTCACAAATTTAGAGCAAACATATTTAATTACTGGCAATGGCGCTTATTCCACTTCATACCACATGAAAATAGATTCGATCAATAAAAAAATCAGCGAATTACAAAAACAGTTTTCAGATCGAGAGCTTGAGCTTGGCCATATGCAGGCAATTGGTCAATATTATAAAAATTACCTCGATTACTCTGAAAAAGTCATGACAATGCGTGATGAGTTTGGGCTTGAACAGGCTCGAAAGCTGATGATGGGTGCTGTTGGGGAAACAATGAAGACACATATTGATAAAAATATCGAATCCATCAATACAGTAATGGATGAAGCAAATAAAACTAAATTAAATAAGTTGAACCAGCAAGTCAATATCTCTATTGTTTCTTTCTTTATCATTTCAATAATCGGCTTTATCGCCATCATTATATTTGGTTATATGTTATTTAAATCATTAAAAAATAATACACAAGCAATTAACGATTCTATTCTGGATATCGCACAGGCTGGCGGTGATCTGACAAGACGCGTTAAAGTACGTAATCATGATGAGTTTTCAACGATTGCCACTTCCACCAATACTTTAATAGAGTCCATTTCAAATCTCATAAAACGTGTCAGTGAGCTTGCTGATCATGTTTCCAGCAGCAGTCAGGAATTAATGTCATTAGCGGATGAAAATGCACGTACTATTCAGGATATTGCTGATGCAACAGCTGATATTGCAAGCGATAGTGACAATACAATTTCCAGCATGAATAGCGCCCAACAAAAAATGAGTGACCTTGAGCATTCTATGCACCATTTAAATGAACAGGCCAATGCTGTTCAACGTGCATCCTTAGCTATGCAGCACGCAGCTGATGATGGCAGTCGCTCAGTTGAGCAATCCTCGCTAGTGATGCAGGCAATTGAAGAAACAATGGCCACGACAACAACTACGGTGGAAGCACTTGGACAAAAATCAGCTGACATAACATCAATCATTAGTACGATTACCGCTATATCCGAACAGACTAATTTACTGGCACTAAATGCCGCAATTGAAGCTGCACGCGCTGGTGAGCATGGACAAGGCTTTGCAGTTGTAGCTGATGAAGTTCGTAAGTTAGCTGAGCAATCTCAAAATGCTGCGAAGGAAGTTACAACAATCGTAACGTCCATTCAGGATGAAGTATCCTCTATTATTACCCAAAACTATGAGGGGGTAACTTCAGTAATTCGTGGAGTAGAAGTAACTAATGAAACGAATCAATCATTAGCCAATATTTTATCGCATACACAGGAAACTACATCCATTATTACAGCTATGGCGGAAAAAATTTCATTAACCCTTGAGTATAGTAATGCCGTAGCAAATGATTTTATTCATGTTAATGCGTATGCTGAACAATCCGCTGCTAATACAGTCACTTCCGCTGCAGCAGCAACACAAGGCTCCGCTTCTATGCAAGAAATTAATGCTGCTGCCGTAGAACTAGCCCAACAAGCAGATAATCTTCGTAGTTTAGTGAGTGAATTTAAAGTTTAATTACCTGAACTAACGGGGCGATAGTTTTAACTGACACAACGAACACAAAAAACTCCCAGCACAAAATTTTATGCTAGGAGTTTTCTTTATTTAAACAATGAAAGGTATTCAGTGTAGCCTTCCTTTTCTAAATCCTCTTTTGGTACAAAGCGTAACGATGCTGAGTTAATGCAATAACGTAAGCCACCAAGCTCTGTTGGTCCATCAGGGAAGACATGCCCTAAATGTGAATCAGCGTTCTTACTGCGAACCTCCACTCGACGCATTCCATGAGAACTATCAAAATGTTCGGTTACTTCCTCTTTTTCAATTGGCTTTGCAAATGCTGGCCAACCACATCCTGAATCGAATTTATCAAGGGAGCTAAATAACGGCTTCCCTGAAACGATATCGACATAAATGCCCTCTTCAAAGTGTTGATCGTATTCATTGCGGAATGGTGGCTCTGTTCCACTTTCTTGTGTTACATAATATTGCATGTCAGTTAGTTCTTTTAATCGTTGTTCTTTATTCATTTTTTTCGCCCCCAGTGTTGCTCCTGAAACGCTTTGCGACCAGAACCAATCGAATAACGCTCGTAGTGCATTGGATTTTTCTTATAATAATATTGATGATAATCCTCAGCTGGATAAAATGTCCTTGCTGGTAAGATTTTCACTGCAATCGGCTTGTCAAATTTACCAGATGCCTCTAAATCTGCTTTAGAACGTTCTGCTAATTCACGTTGTTCCTCATTATGATAAAAAATTGCAGTCGTGTAGGACTCCCCACGATCATAAAATTGACCACCAACATCTGTTGGATCAATTAATGTCCAAAATGTCGCCAATAATTGCTCATAAGAATAGAGATCATCCTCAAACGTAATTTGTACCGCTTCCACATGTCCTGTTGTTTCAGAGCATACTTGTTCATACGTAGGATTCATAACATGTCCACCCGTATAGCCAGAAATCACTGATTCAATGCCAGGTGTTTCGTCAAAGGGCTTGACCATACACCAAAAACAACCACCTGCAAATGTTGCGTATTGCTTTGCCATTCATGTCACTCCTTATTCACCAGGAACAATAATTTCCAATAAAATTTTATCTTTCGGTAAATTTAACTCTTTTGCTCGAATGCGAGACCCAGAAGCTATATTAATACGTGATAAATCAATATAAATTTCTGCCTTATTTGGATTTACCGTAATCCAAGAAGGAAATTCCACCGAGTCACGCATAATTTTCATAGTCGTCTCAGGTGGAATATTCAACAGTCCTACATTCATACCTGTTTGCTTTAGAATGATGTTTCCTTTGTCATCGACGATGGGATCAAAATTCATAGTGATTGGTATTTCTGTATAAAAAACCGTCAGCTTACTTCTTAGCTGAATATCATCACCAATCGTAAAATCCAAGGGCAGAGGCGATCCTTTTGCCGCATCCTTTAAATATTTCTTTGATATCGATTCTAACTCCTTCGTTGTTGTTTGAACAACAAGGACATTCCCTTTTACTTCACTTTCACCTTCTGAACTCTTTGCTACAATTACTCCATCAACAGGTTTTGTTGCTAAATACACGACGAGGAGGATTGCAAACAGCACTGTGCCTGCTAAGGCGAAAAATGCGATTTTCCATTTATTCATTTTGTCACTCCCCGAAGCCTATTTCCTTGTTAATTTTTTGTTCCATTTCACACTGCTCCATTGCTGCTAGTATTCGCTCCGTCATTTTTTCATAACCTTTTGCGTTTGGATGAAAGAAATCGGTATGGTATACGAGCTCTTTGTTTGAATCAAATAAATCCTCTACAGAGATATAGCATGCATTCGTATCCTCACTTGCGATGTCTTTAATGACATTATTCCACTCCGTGATAATTGTATCAAATTCATTGGCCTCATTTGTCACGATAGAGAATGGATTATAAAAACCAATCAGCAATAATGGCACCGTTGGGTTTTTCGCACGAATGCCAGCTACGATTTTACTATAACGTTCCTTATACGCCAGCAATTCTTTATCGAAAGCATCCCTTTTCAAGTTAAACAAATCCTGTCTAACTACCTTCATGACATCATTTCCGCCCATGGTTACTGAAATAAGCTGTGCATTTTGCAACTCTTCATCATAATGCCCTTTTTTCACTAATTTTAATAGCTGATCACTGCGTCTTCCCCTTTTCCCCCGATTGTCGACCTCTACATCAGAAATTGAGGGCCAAGCTAGCAATGAATCTTTTAATCTGCCTACAAAACCGTCTTGACTATACTCATCACCGACACCATCTGTTAATGAATCTCCCAGTGCCAAGTAATGTAGTTGCTTTGCGTTTTCATTATCAATTTTCCGTAAATCCTCTGGTGATGGCTCAAAAAAATGCTCAAAAATTTGCGTCAACATATTCTTAGAGGTTTTTCCCTCATCTTCTGTTTGTTGCTCATCCTGTTTCATATCTTGCTCCGTCCCTGCTTGCTCACCTTCAGGTTCTGCTTGCGGATTCGGTTCATCTATTGATATAGCACAACCACTTAGTACTAAGACGGTCAAACATGACAAAATAAATATTCGCCAAATGCCCATTTGACCACCTTCCATCATTTGCTGTTTCTTCTATTATAGAATAGTTCATACCGCAAAGAAAAGTGACGATACCTAGGTATTCCATAAAAAAATAAGTGTTTTTACTGTAATGTCTACTTTTCCAGCATTATGAAAATAAAAAGCCACTACAATACTTATGTAGCAGCTCATATCTATTATTCTGCAAAATAAATAAAACCAATTGCGCCTGGGCCAGTATGTGTTGAGATAATAGGTGAGGTAAAGGCAATTTCTACGTCATTGAAGCCTGTTCCTTCAATAAACGCTTTTAATGGTTCACCCATAGTTGTTAGCCCATCAGCATGAGAGATTCCTACTGCCTTTACGGTTTTACCAGCAGTATCAGCTTGAAATTGTTTAAATAAGTAATTTACAACCTGTTTATGACTTCTTACCTTAGAAACAGGGTTGTATACCCCGCCCTCTAAATTTGCAATTACTTTAATATTGAGTAATGATCCAATAAAGCCTGTTCCTTTTCCAATTCGTCCGCCTTTAATTAAGTTTTCCAGTGTGTCGACTATTACATATAAATAAGTATTTTCACGCACTTTTTCTAGACGAGTCACAATTTCCTCGACAGTAGCACCTGCATTACGCATTTTAATTGTCTCACGTAATTGAATGGCTAGTCCAATTGCAATAAAGCGTGAATCAATTACTGTGACATCTGCATCTGTCATTTGTGCTGCCTGACGAGCTGATTCAACTGTCCCACTCATACCACCGGTCATATGAATGGAAATGATTTGATCCCCATTTTGTCCTAACTCATCGTACAATTCTTTAAACTTCCCTGGTGCAGGCTGGGAGCTTTTTGGTAAATTTTTAGCATTTTTCATTAAACCTAAAAAAGACTGTGGCTCTAAGTCAACACCATCTATATATGTTTGCCCATCAATTTGAATCGTTAAAGGCACAATATGTATCCCATGCTGTGCTACTTCTTCCTTTGTTAAATCACAAGTTGAGTCCGTTACAATATGAATTCGTCCCACTTCGACACATCCTTTTACTTCATTAAAATTTATTATATAGACTAATGAAACATTATGTAAACATGACATTTGTCATTAGGTATCATACGATGGTATTTATTTTGAAAACGCTACCTTTGCTACTATAGCGCTTTGTCGAATACTTGTCTAACAATGTCCTTCATGGATTTAGACAATTATATGACACTTTTGATACTGAAAATATGACAAATGTAAATAGTAGGATGAAAATTATTGGGGTATAGTAAAAATATGAACGAAAGGAGTGTTTAAAATGATGGATTCATTTGACTATAAAACATGGAGAGAAGAATTGTGGAATGCCATTACACATGGTATTGGATTTATCGCGAGTATTCCAGCACTAATTGTTCTTATTTTAGCTGCTGTACAAACAGGTGGAGCGCTTCAAATTACAACTTTTAGTATTTTTGGTGCCTCTGTTATCATTTTATTTTTAATGTCAACACTGCTTCATAGTATGCCTGAAAAATACAAGTACTTCTTTTCTATACTTGATCATTCTTCTATTTATATTTTAATTGCAGGAACCTATACACCTTTTCTTTTAATTGCGATTGGCGGCACATTAGGCATTACTTTATTATGTATTATTTGGTCCCTTGCCCTATTAGGCGTTATGTTTAAATGCTTCTTTATTAATCGCTTTGAAATACTTTCTTTAATCTTTTATATCGGTATGGGCTGGTTGATTATTTTTGCAATAAAGCCCATCTACCTATACTTAGGATTTAATGGCTTTGCTTTACTGTTAGCAGGTGGGCTTTTCTATACAATTGGTGCCATTTTTTACGCTTGGCGCTCCCTTCCCTACAACCATACAATCTGGCATTTATTTGTATTAGCTGGCTGTGGATCAATGTATGCTTGTGTTTATTTTTACTTATAAATATTCAACATGAAAATCGCTCTTTTTTGATAAAGGAGCGATTTTTCACGTTAATGTGTATTAGATTGTCCAAATTTGTTCATCTATTTATATCGGAGCACCATCCGTATGATACTCTAAATCATTGTAATTCAATAGCATCATTCTGTCCTTTATCTAATATTATACATTCATGATGTATTTTGAGATTTGCTGTTCTTTTTCCTTTTGACCAGCTATACCAGTTTTAAGAAGTTTCTGATGGTTCTGTGTATCTTCAAATGATTTTAACAATTGATTTGCTAATTTTTGCGTAATCATATCTTTTATATCGCCAGAAGACACTTCTTTTTCTTCCTTCTTTGATAATTTCACTTCTCTAATAATTATTTTTTCCCCATTTTCTTTCGTTACTATATGGCGTATATAACCATTTTCTTTTTTTATTTCATATGTTGCTTTCTTTTTATTGTTTCTAAGAAATAAATCATCCGATAACCTATTAGATCCATCTTTTTTTAATACACTAAAATAACTACTGCTCCCTAATTGAACATTCAGAACATTCATCCCCCAATCTTTAAAACACCCAATTTTCATATATTTTATATCGTCATCAAAATTTATATTTAGATAATTCTTTTTTCACAAAAACAAGGTTCATTCTTTTAATCAATACTTATGAGCCTCTTCGATTGTAGATATATTTTGTAACTCAATTTGGTTCAATGAATTCACCCGCTATTGCCCAAATCAATATTTTTACTGGAATCTCCCTATTCAGCATATTTCCTATTTTTTACGTTCAAAAATCTGATATTCGAATGTATAACCTTCTGGTGCCGTTTCTGGCTTTTCTGAGGATATTTGTACAAAATCCTGTTCATATTTTGGGAAATAGGTATCCCCATTAAAGGAATGATTAATTTGTGTAATATACAAACGGTCAGCGATAGCCATCGACAGGCGGAAAATTTGTTCGCCCCCTATAATCATAATTTCAGGAACATCTCCAGCAAGGTCGAGGGCATCCTCTAAACTTATCGCTGTTTCAATCCCTTCTGCATGATAGCTTTCGTCACGAGAAATCACGATATTACGACGCCCAGGTAATGGTCTGCCAATCGATTCAAATGTTTTACGTCCCATTATCATAGGCTTGCCCATCGTTTTGTTTTTAAAATATTGTAAATCTCCTGGTAAATGCCATGGCATACCATTTTCATAACCAATCACATAATTAATATCATGTGCCACAATTAAAGAAATCATATTGTCCCTCCAAATACTTTCATTCATCTTATTATAATCAAATTTTACCGTGACCATTAGCATTTTTCTGCTCATTCATAAAATAATCTTCTTTTTCGACACTAAATCCTAGTAATTTTATAAGAATAGTTTATAATGATGTTATCGAATATAAAAAAAGGATGGATGAGATGGATGATGATGACAAAACTAACAAATGAGGCGATTCACTATATTGAAGCTAATGATTCTTCTATTCCATATTATAATTTAACACCTGCTGAGGCTCGTGCTATTCGAACAGTGCCAAAATGGGAGTCGGCACATGCTCCTCAGCTTTCTTCTATTACGGATAGAAAAATAACTGTACGAGATGGCGCAAAAATAAATGTTCGTATTTATAAACCTACTTTTGACAAAATACTCCCTGTCGTTGTCTATTATCATGGAGGTGGTTGGGTATTTGGCAATTTAGAATCTTCTGATGCGGGGTGCCAGCTATTGGCAGAAAAGGCTCAGGCAATTGTTGTGTCAGTTGATTATCGTTTAGCGCCAGAGTACCCATTCCCTGTTCCGCTTCACGATGCCTATGACAGTTTAGTATGGGTTTACGAAAACATTCAGCAATTTGGTGGGGATGCAACAAGTTTAAGCGTAGCTGGTGATAGTGCAGGTGGAAACTTAGCAACGGTTGTTGCCTATCTAGCTTCCACATTAAATGGTCCAGCAATTCAGGCACAGGCACTTATTTATCCAGTCGTGAATGTAGATTTTACAACAGCATCTTACAATGCTTATGGAGAACACTACGGTTTAGACAAACTAGGGATGCAATGGTTTGCAGGACTTTACACAGATGGACAAAACTTTAAAGATCCACTTGTTTCGCCACTTCAGATTGAGGATGTAAGTGTTTTGCCAAAAACAATTATTATTGCCGCAGAAGCAGACGTTCTCTATGATGAAGGTCTTGCTTATGCACAAAAACTTACTGACGCAGGCGTAACCGTTGAGCATATCAACATGACTGGATTAATCCATAGCTATTTTAGCAAAATGAACTTTTTTGAAGAGGCAACAATACAAACAGCTGAAAAAATTGCTAATTTTGTGAAATAAGTTTGTCTATCACCATAAAAGAGTGCGATAATAGAGCAAAATGCTTTTTAAAGGATGACAACATGACACAAATGATTGTTTTACAAATTAAAAATCCCTTTGCGGATCAATTAAAAAAAGGCTATCCTCTTATTTCAAAGGATGCTGTTGACGCGGGTCAGCTTCCTAAAGAAGAAGGTTCCCTATTAAGACTGCTGGATAGCCATCAACGTTTTCTTGGCATAGGATACTATGGTGTACAAAATAAAGGCATTGGTTGGGTGCTAACAACTGATGCTAACGAAAAAATAGACAAAGCTTTTTTTATTAAAAAATTTACCAAGGCATTGGCAAATCGTCAGACCTTCTTTGACAATTCTAATACAACAGCATTTCGTATTTTTAATGGTGAGGGCGATGGCATAGGTGGTATCACCATTGACTATTTTGATTCTTACTTTCTAGTGAGCTGGTATAGTGCAGGGATCTATTTATGGAAGGATATGATATACGAAGCACTTGCTGAGACGGTAAGCTATGCAGCCATTTATGAGAAAAAGCGATTTGATCTTAAAGGGCAATATATGGAACAGGACGATTTCGTTATGGGAACGCCTGGCGAATTTCCAATCATTATTTTGGAAAATGGCATGAGCTATGCTGTTCATTTAAACGATGGAGCAATGACAGGTATTTTCCTCGATCAACGAGAAATAAGGCTTGCGATTCGTGAACGTTACGCAGACCATAGGAACATGCTCAATACGTTCTCCTATACTGGCGCATTTTCTGTTGCGGCAGCACTCGGAGGAGCAATCAAAACGACAAGTGTTGATGTAGCAAAACGTAGTCTAGCCAAAACAATTGAACAATTTAGTGTCAATCAAATTGACTATGAAACGCAGGATATTAAAGTCATGGATGTCTTTAACTATTTTAAATATGCACAGCGCCATCAATTAAAATACGATCTTATTGTTTTAGATCCTCCTAGCTTTGCACGGACGAAGGAAAGAACATTTTCAACAGCGAAAGACTATCCAAAATTGCTAATTGATACGATAGCCATCACAGAGAAAAATGGTATCATCGTTGCTTCAACCAATAATGCAAGCTTTGGAATGAAAAAGTTTAAAAGCTTTATTGATCAGGCCTTTAAGGAAACCCGTACACGCTATAAAATTGTTGAAGAATACAGCTTGCCGAAGGATTTCCGTGTACCACGTGAATATCCTGAATTTAATTACTTAAAGGTAGTTTTTATTAAGAAACTGGACTAAATGTAATGAGACAGAATCACTTTCCTATGATTCTGTCTTTTTGTTCGGATAAAATTCTCGTTTATTATATAATGTACTTACAAATTATAGGTAATGGGAGCTGATTGAATGGCGTATAGTCGTGAAAAGTTAATGATTACAACTGAAAGACTAGTCCTTAGATTATTTCAAGCATCAGACGCAGAAGCGGTGACACAGCTTTGCAATAATTATAATATTTATAAAAGTACATTGTACCTGCCCTATCCGTATAGTTTGAATGATGCGTTGTCATGGATAGAACGCCATTACGATCATTTTATGGAGGATATTTCGTACGAATTTGCAGTAACTGATAAAGAAACTGGAGAATTATATGGAGCAATAGCATTATCGAATAACAAACGTTTTAATCAAGGAGAAATTGCTTATTGGATTGGTGAGCAATACTGGGGAAAAGGCTATGCAACAGAGGCAGCGCAGTCGATTGTCCAATATGCTTTTGAAGAAAAGAAACTGCACAAAGTGTTTGCTCGATTTTTTTCATCGAACCCTGCTTCTGGAAAAGTAATGAAGAAAATTGGTATGACACAGGAAGGAATATTAAAGGATCATATTATAAAAGACGGTAAATACGAGGATTTAGTATTTTATGGAATTATTAATCAATAGTTTAGTAATTTTGTTCTTTAAAAAAGTGGCCTAAGAAGCTTTTTTAGCCCTTAAGCCACCACCCTCTATGATTCTTATAGGTATTTGACAAACCAATCTCTAATATATTCTAATCTCTTTATTCTTAACGTTGGTTTTCCGCTCCTTGAAAGTTCATGGTTAGATTCTGGGAAGCGAATAAATTTTGTGTCTTTTTTACGATGCTTTAAGGCGATAAACAATTGCTCTGCCTGTTCTATCGGGCAGCGATAGTCTTTTTCACTGTGTAAAATTAACAGTGGAGTCTGCACATTTTCCACATATTTCAGCGGTGAATGATGCCATAGCTTTTCAATATCTTCTAGTCCCGCTTGGATTTGCCAGTCTGTAAAGTAATAGCCAATATCACTTACACCATAAAAGCTAATCCAGTTGGAGATGGAACGTTGCGTAATGGCCGCTTTAAAACGGTTCGTATGACCAACAATCCAGTTTGTCATAAAGCCCCCATAACTTCCGCCTGTAACACCGAGTCGGTTTTGATCAATGTAATCATAATGCTCCAATGCGTAATCAACAGCGGCCATTAAATCATTATAATCATTGCCACCATAATCACCACGGACAGCATCCACAAATTTTTGACCATATCCATGGCTTCCGCGAGGATTCGTATACAGTACCGCAAAACCTTGTGCAGCAAGAATTTGGAATTCGTTAAAATAGGTGTTGGCATACATTGCGTGCGGACCGCCATGGATTTCAAGTATAAGTGGATATTTTTCCCCTTCCTCATATCCGACGGGCTTCATTATCCAGCCGTTTACCTTCCAGCCATCTGCCCCTTCATATTCAATGGCTTCTGGAACAGATAATTTTCTCGACTTTAAAAACTCTTCATTAACTTTAGTGAGCTGTTCCTTTTCACCAGTTTGTAAATTAACGTAAAATAAATCACCAGGATTTGTTGTCGTGCTGATGGCAACGACTGCTTTATCATTTTGTGAATCAAGTGAAAAACCATAGACATACTGATCGTCATGAATTGCTGGATATATTTCACCAGCAGTATTTCCAAAATAAATGGCTGTATTTCCGTGATCTGATACTTGGAAGTAAAAGCTGTGATTATCCTCCATCCATTGGACACGTGGAGCCATGACACCTTGTAGAAAATCTCCGACTACACAATCACCAATAGGGGCGTCAAAATCACTAGTTACACTGGTTAAATTAGTCTGTTCTAAATCATACATCCATAGCTTTGCTTGTGTTGCGTTTTCAAATTCTCTCTCACCTCCAAGAAAAGCGATGAAGCGGCTGTTCGGAGACCATGAAGTTTGGTAGAACATCCCTGTTCCTTCTGTTAGCTTGCGTGTTTGTTTCATTTCTACATCCAATAAGTAAATATCGCTATTGAATGAAAAGTCTACATCCTCTGTTAAATCAGCCATATAAGCCAGATATTTTCCGTTTGGTGACCATGTATCCAAATGGAAATGATGGCTTCCTGTCGTCACTTGTTCCAACTCTCCTAATTCAAGATGAACGATGGCAATGTGAGAATATTGCTCCATATCCAGAAATCCGGCTGCATCTGATTTATGCTTCATGTTGTTTATTTCAAGTGGTTTGAGTTCATTTTCCTCTTTCTTTTCACCTTCGACTTTATCAAAGATGTCTTCATTTTTACCAAGCTTTACAGAGAAGGCAATTTTCTTACCACACGGAGACCATACAGGTGATGTCGCACCGTTTTTACAATTTGTAATTTGTTTGGCCTCTCCACCTGCTTTAGCAAGCACAAAAATTTGTGGCTTACCAGTTCTCGTTGAGACAAACGCAATTTTACTTCCGTCAGTAGACCATACAGGTGAATTCGTTTTATCATCACCGAATGTCCATTGTTGAGGATTTTTTTCATTGAAATTTATATAAAATAAATTAGATACATAATCTTTCTTCTTTTCATCAATATAAGTTTCTACATAAACAACTTCTGTTCCGTCTGGTGATACTTGTGGATCTGATACTGATTTTAATCGATATAAATCTTCTGGTTGAATCCCATGCTTCACTATTATTCGCTCCTTCTTGTTGAAATTCTTACATAGTACTTTATTTCGATACACTAAGGATTTTCCCTGCTTAAAAGAAAAAAATTTTAAACCCATATAATCTTTTATATGTGAAGAAGTATTTTACGATAAGGTGGTTAGTAACAAAGGACCGGAATATATAACGATAACTAGTTTTCAGAATTCAAGTGCTTGTCCCAATAGTCAGCAGTTTTTGTTCTACGATAAAATTTATAAAAAGGTTCATTTGGTCGAGCATGTTCCTTGTAGAGTAGAATAATCGTATGGAGATAGCTTTCAATACGATTAACTGGGATTCGTTTAGCAAACAATGTTCCTGCTTGAGCATCTGCCCCCATCGGCACCGCCCCCAAATAAACATCAAAGCTATCCTTTTGATAAACTAGACCGATATCATCATAGACAGCATTATAGCAAGCTGATGCACAGCCATTGACATTTAAACGTAATCTTGCAGGAACTGTCATCTCTTCTAATGAATAATATAATTGCTCTGTTATAGGGGCGGCCTCCATTTTATCACCATCACAGAAATCACATGCCTTCATGGCAACGATGGGACCCTGCTTTGCCACGTACAGGCCAGCTTTTCGTAATTCGTTAATGGACTCCGCCACATCAACAGTTGGAATTGATAATAAAATACTGTAGGATGCAGAATATTTAATAGCACCAGTCTCCCCAACGACCTCTGCAATTATTTGAAATTGTGTTGGCGTATAATGCTTATTAATAATTCCAGGGCTTACTGCAAGTCGAGTAAAATCTCCCTGCTGATTTAGCTTTTCAAAGGTTTTCTCTGGTATGTTCATATTAAATGCATTCATGTATAATGTCTCCTTATGAAAAAGGAGCTAGCAAAATGCTAGCTCAAATTTTAAAAGTTATCTGGATAAAAGCCTTTTGCCAAAATTTGAATGGCTTCTGCGGCACGAACTCCTTCAGATGCTGCAGATAGTGGTAAAATAACAAAATGTTCATTTTTCACGGCTTCTGTTTCTTTTAATGCTGGGTCATTCTTTAAGAAATTAATTTTTTCTTCAGCAGATGTCTCTCCATAATCAATAACAACAATCACCTCTGGATTACGCGCAACTGCCTCTTCCTTTGAAACGGTTGTCCACCCAGATTCGACATCACCAAAAACGTTTTTGCCTCCAGCAATCGTTACCAACTCATTCATAAAGTTTTGCGCTGCTGTAAAGACATCCTTATCACCGCTGTCAAAAACTAAAACAGGCAGCTCTTTGCCATCCTGGGGTAATTTCGCCCGAATAGCCTCTACATCCTTCGTCATTTGATCGATTAAAGCTTCTCCACGATCTTCGACACGGAATATTTTTGCGATATTACGAATATCTATGAAAATATCCTCTAAAGTTGGCTTTGTCATATTGGATGCTGTATGTAGATATGTGTGAATCCCTAATGCCTCAAGCTCTTCTGGAGTGCCGACACCCTTTTCACCAAAGGCACTTTTCCATCCCCCATATAAAAAATCTGCCTCTGCATCAATTACCTGCTCCTTTGTAGGATATTGGTCAGCTAATACAGGTACCTTGTCGTAAGCAGCTTGTAAAGGCTCATAAATTTTATCATCTAAATAGGCTGTGCCAACCATTGAATCTTCTAAGCCTAAAGCTAGCATAATTTCTGTTACATGTTGGTTTAAGCTAATCGCTTTTTTGGGAGCTTCTTTATAAACTTGCGTTGTCCCATTATTGTCAATCGTTACTTCTGTCGTTGCCGCTTGTGATGGTTCAACCTTTTCCCCTTGTGCTGCTGATTCATTATCTTCCTTCGCGCTGCATGCACCTAAAATAGCCATCAATGCCAGTGCAAAGACAAGCCACATGCTGTTCCATTTCTTCATGTCTTTATCTCCTTTGATGTTATATATAGTAAGAAATCAGTAGACTTCTTTGCTACCATGATTCGTGATGAACTGTATAACAAATTGAAAAAGGGCATAAAAAAATCCCCTTGTTTCCAAGAGGTACGCATAGTGAAAAGACGGCTTTTGACCTGATTCACTATCCCCATCCTCGTGGTTGAAGTAAAGAATATTATTGGCAGGTATCCTGGCTTAGGTTCATCATCTGTACGCCTTCCCATAGTGTGATTACAGTGGCATATTGTATAGACTCCCCATTTACAGTTGCGGGACAGCATCGGATTCTCACCGATTTCCCTTTTAAGCAAATGACAAAGGCCATTTGCACCAATATAAAGGTATTATGTATTGTTATAAATATTATTGATAGACTAGCAAAAGTAATTTCCGTTCGCAATCTCACAAAATAATCCATTTACTAAATATATTTATTATTAAAGAAATATTCATACATAAACGAGAACTATTTTACATTAAATTATTTTCGCAATCATTAGATTTGGAACACTATTATGACATATTCTAAAACTATTTACCTTGAATTTATTAAAATTCTGTTACAATAAAATAGACGGATTTATAGAAACGAGGATTAATTTATGTACAAAACTATTGGGATCCTTGCTCATGTGGATGCAGGAAAAACAACATTCTCAGAGCAATTATTATTTCATACCAAAAGTATTCAGGCTCGCGGGCGGGTAGATCATCAGGATACATTCCTAGATAATCATGAGCTAGAGCGACAACGCGGCATCACTATTTTTGCGGAGCAAGGTCGTATGACAATTGGCAACGACACATATACATTAATCGATACACCTGGACACGTCGATTTCTCCCCTGAGATGGAGCGTGCAATTCGTGTTATGGATTATGCCATCATTGTGATTAGTGCAGTTGAGGGGCTACAGGGGCATACTGAAACAGTTTGGCACCTATTACGTCAGTATCACATTCCAACCTTCTTTTTTATCAACAAAATTGATCGTGAAGGTGCAGCGGTGGATCATGTTATGGCACAGCTTCAAAAAGATTGCTCTGAGGATGTACTACTAGTAAATGAAATGTTCCATTCGGATTATATTCCTTCTAACATAATGGAATGGCTAGCTGAACGTGATGACAATCTTTTGGATGCTTTTCTTAATGAAACATTAGATAGCGCTCGCTGTCTTGCCCACCTCCAAGCGATGATTAAACAGGAAAAGGCCTTTTTATGCTTTACTGGCTCTGCATTAAAAGATATGGGGATACAGGAACTCCTAGCACAGCTTCCACTGCTTACTGAAACACATTTCAATGCTGCTGCACCATTTCAAGGTGAAGTCTTTAAAATTCGACATGATGGCCATCAACGCTTAACTTTTATCAAAGCATTACAGGGAACCCTGCATATTCGAGATGAATTTTCATTTGGCGATGTAACCGAAAAAGTGACGGAGATACGGTTATATAACGGACATCGTTTTGATACCGTACAAGAAGTTACAGCTGGAGAAATTTTCGCTGTGAAAGGGCTTAGTTTAGCAAATATTGGTGCAATCCTTGGAAGCTCCAGTAACCCACAGCCCTATGAGTTAGTGCCAACCCTGCAGGCCAAAGTACAATACGAGGGTGACCAGCATATCAAGGAAGTCCTAAAAATCTTTCGTATCCTTGAAGCGGAAGAGCCGTCATTACGTGTAATATGGCATGAAAAATTTCAAGAGATTCAAGTACATATTATGGGTCTTATCCAGCTTGAGGTTCTTATCGAAGTGCTCAACAAGCGTTTTTCACTTGCCATTTCATTCGGAGAGCCACAGATATTATATATGGAAACAATTGCATCAACTGTTACAGGCTATGGTCATTTTGAACCTTTAAAGCACTATGCGGAAGTGCATTTATTAATGGAGCCAAGTTCACGCGGTACTGGTAATACATTTGTTAATGCATGTCATACGGACGATTTATCCGTTGGGCATCAACGACTAATTGAAAAACATCTATTCGAGCGCGAACATCATGGATTACTAACAGGCTTTCCTGTGACCGATATTCGTTTCACGCTTTTAACGGGGCGTGCACATATTAAGCATACCGAGGGCGGCGATTTTCGCGAGGCTACATTCCGGGCATTACGGCAAGGGCTCGAGCAAGCAGAGTCTGTCCTTCTGGAGCCCTACTACCGCTTTAAGTTAAAAGCATCTACCGATTTTATCGGTCGCATGATGACAGATATTCAGCAAGCATCCGGTACATTTGACCCACCAATTATTTCTGAAGATGCTGTCATTATTACTGGTCGTGCCCCTGTCGCGACATTTATGAGCTATAGTACGATCTTTGCTGCCTACACCAATGGTAAGGGTGTGCTTTCTCTGCAATTTGATGGCTACGATGTGTGTCATAATGCTGAAGAAATAATTATGCAAGTCGGCTACGATAAAAATGCCGACCCTGAATATACTTCCGCCAGCATTTTTTGTGCAAAGGGGAAAGGCTATTCCGTTCCATGGCATGAGGCACAAGCAGCAATGCATTGTATCAAATAATTTAGAAAAGTAGAAACAGGACATGTGGAATTGATACCATGTCCTGTTTCTGTACTGAGATTCTATTAATTGTTTCTTCATTGAGAAGATATTGACTAATATGAGCGGTTTGCACTTGGACCCTAGCTGTTCTTTGGCTGGTCGGAGCGTATTGCTCTTGTATCCGAGCTTTTCTTGAGCTGACCAGAGCAGTTTTTGCTTGAACCCGAGCTGTTCTTTGACTGATCGGAGCAGTTTGCTCTTGAACCCGAGCTATATTTGGGTTGACCTGAGCGGATCCCTCTTGAACATGAGCTATTCTTGGGTGAACCGGAGCAGTTTTCGCTTGAACCCGAGCTGTTCTTGGGTGGGCCGGAGCGGTTTGCTCCTGAACTTGAGCCGTTTCCTCTTGGATTTAAGTAGCTCCTTTTTCCTATAAAGCTCGTACAGTTTGCCTTGTTTCTTTAAAAAGACTATAAGAAGGTTCTACAACAGCATAGCTATGTGAATCAGAAAAATTTGTCAACACTTTGCCTGGCCGACTTTTCAAAAGTTGCAAATTATCAATTAATTGCAGCAACAGCTCATGACCATTACCACGCGGATGCCAGTTTAAATGATAATCATTTAGTTCCTTCACAGCCTGTAAAAAATGCCTATACTCACGCTCTACAAAACTAATAAGTTTGTTATCCTGAGCGATTCGTGATAAATCGTCCAAATAAGTTTCATAAAAGCGCATAACAATCGAGCACAATAAATCATTGACACGAGCAGCACTTAATATAGGCTTAGGCTCTATAGAAAGGCGTTCTAGATTTGGTTTGGCACGGGTTGAATCGATACGTGTAATCAAATGATAAAGTTCACCATCTACCTCATACACAATTGGATTCGTGGGCATATACATCTTAAAGCTATTTGTTTTCGTTTTCAGGTTTTCTGTTATCTCTGCCTTTGCGAAAAGATGTCCATTATATTCTTCATTTTGAATCCAAATAATATCCTTGTTATATAAAATTTGTTCAAATAGTCGCTGATTACTTATAAGACTGGTTGCAAGTAATTGATCAATAAGAGATTCCACAACCATTCTTGTCTTTGCTTGCTTGGCAACTTCAGTGCGTGGTTGCTTACAAATTTTCATATCCTCAAAGTGCATTTCCTGTGCTGGCCATACATGAATATTCGTCATATGTGCATCCTCTTTTCGTACATATTTTCAAAACGGAAGTTATCAGTAAAAAAAGGATTTCCTTCAATTCGAGGAAATCCTTCAATTTATTGTTATCGTTCATCACAAAAGGTCAAACAGTACCCAAATCTAAATGTATGGGAATTTATCCACATACCTTTATTTAATTTGGGCGTTTGACGTACTGTGACAAACAGAGCATTCTGTTTTGTCAACATGCCACCTCCTATTCCTCGTAGGGTTATGGTGTGTACTCATAATAGGCAGGTATCCTGACTCATGGTCATCGCTTCTTTTCCCCTTCCCGTTGAAAACAGTGGTATTTGAAAAGTCGCTCACATTTACAGTTGCGGGACAGTGTCGGAATTGCACCGACTTCCCTTTTCAGCAAATTGCACGCAATTTACACCTATTATTACACGCTATTCAGTTGTTAATTTAGTCGTTTTAAAGATGTCAGAAATAGTAGAGTAGCTATTCCTTACTAACTATCAAACTAAATTGTAATATGTATTCTATTTATTGTCAAAATGAAAAACTGCAAATAAAAAAAAGAGGGGAATTATCCCTCAAATTCTAATAGCTATTCATCTCCATTTTCACATAGATACTACCTGCTTCACTAGTCGATATTCCAAACTGCTTACTTGCTAATTCAGCGACTTGTGGATCGTGTATTTCAGGAACATAATTATCACCGAAGTTGGTAATTTGATTATAAGCATCCTTCATATACTGGTACACTTCTTTTTCAAAACGCTCTTTTTCCCATTTTTCATGTTCAACTTGTCTTTTTTCTTCAACTTCTTGGATGGCTGCTAATATGTCATCTGTATAAAGTCGGTTCTCTAAATCTGGATTGAGTAACTCTTTTTTAATAGATAATAATCTTCCTATACTTAATTCTTCTATATGAAAGTTTAATGATTCAGTGGAATAATTACCGTTAATCAAATTTTCATGTTTTAATTCTAAAGAATCACTATACACACGTTTTATTTTTTTCAATTCTTCATTGGAGAAATATTCATTGTAACTCCAATTACCTATATGAGTTTTGTTTTTTTCTTCAGTATATTCATCAACTAGGTAGATTGGATAGTCTCCAACCATTGACCATCCAGCTTCTTTTGTACAATCGCTATAAGTATTATAATTTTTTTCATATTCTTGTATACAATATACTAGTCTTTCTTCGTCATTTAATGATGCTAAATATTCGCTATGTTTCTCTGCTTTTATATCTTTATATTTATCATATAATCCTATTATTATAAATGGAAGCAATATACAAGCAATTATGAATACTGATTTATTGGATTTTTGTTTCTTTTCCACCTTATCTTCCCCCTATGTTAAAAACATTAGTAAAAGAGCAACTAATGCCACATTCCACTAACCCCGAATTTCGAGGTTCGTTCTTAAAAATTTTTAAATCTTCTTTCTTTAGTTCTACTTTCTGTTTACTATTTTGTTTATTTTTATCAAATAAATTAGCAAACCCAATATATCCAAACACTAACAATAATACTATTTGATATTACCACTATTTATTAAGTCATCCCCCAAATTAATGTTCTATAGTATTATTTTACCATAATTACATAGTATAACAATAACGGATTTACACAAAAAAAAAGAGCGTACTCAAAAGTACCCCCTACTTAATTAATCCTCTATTTTATTATCTTTTTTCCACTTATAATAGTAAAGGAACATATTTGCTAATACTTCTTCTAAATTCTTTCTATTTTCCTCTGCTTCTTTTAATTCTTCTTCAGTTATTGGAAATTTATAAACCATTTCACCCAGACTTACCCCATTTCTAACTTTAATGTCACCAACCTGATATATCTTTTTACTTACCACTGGGATTTCCACTAACCTAATGAAACTTTTAACGGTATGACCTGTTTCATTTTTAATTTCTCTCGCTAATATCTTAGCAATCATATTTGGATTGGATGAATTATCATATTGCTTAGGTGACTTATATTCAGTTGTCTTGACTTTGTCTTTTTCTTCGTAAGTATAATCACATTTCCAATACGCCTTATCCTCCATACAAACATCCTTTTTATTTTTTAAAGTACCCTCTCTTTTTCATTTCATCGTAAAGGAACTTAGCTAATATATCTAAATTTGGCTCTCCTGATGTATAGTAAATTTCTCCATGGTCATTTAAATGTGCTCGAAAAACTTGACCATTTTCTTCTGCTTGCTTTTTACTTTTTTCGTAAAACCATATAGCAGTCGCATCTGTTAACTCTCTTTCAATATCTGTATTATGAATCTTTATAGTTATACTCATTCATCCATCCTTTCAACTAGTGTTATCATTAAATAAATTAAACTGAAACATACCCACGTTTGTGGGCTATGTATTATATTTCATATACTCTATTTTTACGTTTTAACTTATCGATAATGCTTAAGATTCTACTTCCAAAACGTGCATTTATAGTACGTCCGTTGTTGTCATATGTCTCTGCAATACTGATAATACGCATGTTTTCTTTCATATTCCAATACTCATTACAAACTGTTACCTCATCACCAAGATCATAGTCTTCTTCAAACTTAAACATTTTACAATTACGTATTTCAGCATCTACAGTGTTAATTTTGCTATATTCTTTTAGCAAAGCATCCGTTCTTTCGGGTACGTCTATATACTCTTCATCTTCTTGTGAAGCAACTTGTAACGTAATTTCTTTTCTATCAAATCCACTCACTCTATTAGATTCATATAATTTACGTCCTGCACCTGTACCATCTGATAAAGTATAAGCAAATGTTCGTTCATCATTATTATCTTGTATGTATTCCATGCTAAAAATATTCTCAAATTTTCTAGAAAATATTACAGGACTATTACCTTCTTCATTGTCTATGGTTAGATTTCTACCTTTGTAAACGTCATAAATTAGTTCACCACTATCAATATCTACTTTAATTTGCCAACCATATTGATAAATTTCAGATATGATTTTAATAGTATCTAACAATGTAGAACTTTTAGTTGTCCATCTTATACTTTTGCCTGTTTTATTGTCTTCTGATGCTTTCAATAGTGGAAATTTACGTGCATTGTCAAAAGGATTAATACAGTGATTATTGACGTAATAATACAAAATTGACTCAACATTAGATGTATAAGTAATAGCAGTTTCATTTTCGTGTAGAATTATCTCTCGCCAATCAAATAGCATTCCTAATGTTTTACCAGTGAATACGATCTTGCTAGTACCGTCTGTATTATCTCTCATTTTTTTATTAGTTATTAATCCAATTTTACGTTCGTCTGTTCCGAGCATAATAAAAACGCCCATACCAAGCGAATGAGCTTGATTGGACGTTATATCAGCAGTTAATACGAATTCCCCTACATCATTATATTTACGTTCAAAGTACAATGACTCGTACTCGTCTAATACTGTTAATCGGCTTAAATCATGATTTAAAACGTTAATCTTTACTTTCATATTACACCTCGTCAGGCTTCAACGCATATTGTACGTCATTTATATTTACAAATTTACTTGAATCATCTCGAATAGCTTCAATTTTTGTATGTAAAATATCACCGATACCATTCTTCACTTCATACATTTCCTCCACTTTTCCATCTACAAATACAGATTTAACAAAATTCATTGGAAGCATTGTTGGTGTTTCATTGTAAAAGGAAAGGCTTGCGTATGGAATAGTCGTAAATGAAGGTGTTTCAACGAATGATGAGATCGGAACGTCACTTAATAACGGATTATCTAAAGTAACAGAATCACCATTGCTTGATGTCACTTGATATTTCTTACCTTTAATATGTATAGTTGCGTTATTTTTTATTGAATTAGTAGATAAATTCTTGTTCACCTTAAACATCTTCAAATGCTCTATTTCATCACTATCTACGACAATAATTCGTAATAAATTCTCACCTATATTTAACATGGCAGGATTAAGATAATAAATGCATTCATGCTCTGTAATACTCATTTCACTAATTTCAATGTCATTTAGGATGAACTTAGCTTTATACATAAGCTGATTGAATACTAGCTTCAGATGAAAGTCATCTAATGCAGTTACTACCAGTGCAGGTACTTCACCAGATTCAAATTCCACCGTACTATGTGCACTAATCGATTTCATTTTAAAGTGAGATGATTCGGTTACAGTGTAATCAAGTGAGACATCAAAAATGCTTTGCACCTTGATATTAGGCATTTTTATAGTCACATTTTGAACATAAGATACCAATTACCTCACCTACATTTCATCTTTGAATTTATAATTTTGTGCAATTGATTTCAGTACAATTTCATCATGTGCTGATTTCCTCTTGATATCTACTTTTGTCTTACTGTATACTCCGTCACCTTCAAATACCCACGTTTCTCTGACTGTTCCATCTAAATTAGAAGACATACTTTTAAATTTCATTTCTTGATATGACGGTGCAGAGTGATAATTTTCTGTGAAATGTACTCTAGGTTGATAGTTGAATGTTAAAAGTTCAATTTTCTTATCATCTTCTATTCGATATTTTAAATTACGATCAACAATTAATGTTACTGTACCGTCATTATTATTATGGATATCAGCTACATCAAACGTTTCATTGTGACCACTGACCTTATCCCCTACTTTTACAAGATCAGTTTTAATGTCTAATTTAAAAGTTTGGTGTCCCTGTAAATTACCATCATCTTTTGTAATGAAGATTATTTCATTTTGTAACGGCTTAACAGAATCGAATGGAATAGTAGTGATTAAAGTTTCATCTAGGTTAGATGTAAATGTGTCCAATAGGATTCCATTGAAATACGTTTCAACGCTAACGGGTTTCCCCTGCATATCTTGTACGTTGAAATGAACATCTAGTACATCAACTTTCTTCACTTCGACTACAGGAGGGACATCTGCAACAATCGTATAAAACCCTTCTTCATCTGGATTCATACTAATTAATGTCTCGCCATCGATATTACACATAGGACGTAAACCAAATATGTTGTATGGGCTTCCTGCTACTTCTAATTTCCCACTACTCAAATGGAACTGGACAGGAGAATCTAAACGTGAAGAACGAGTCATGTAATAATAAATCAATGCATCATGTGTGTAATTAGATTGAACATTGTTATATTTAGAGTTAATGAAACAATTTTCATCCATCGCTGATTTTCGATTTCCCTCTACTTCAAAGTAAGGAATTGGTACACCTTCTGCAATCCCTTTACCATCTGGTGTATTGTATTGATTTTCTCCATACCCTAACTCTGTAACAGAAGGTAAATAGAACTTATCATCTAATAAATCATATCGTTCTAAACCGTCTACTGTTGGTGCATAGTCGTATGTTTCATTTACACCAACTTTAATTTTTGTTGGTAAGATAGAATCTAACTCATAGTCTCTAAACATGGTAGCAAAGCCATTTAAATTATCGTATGGTTCATGTCGCCAATCTTGTTTAATGAATTCTAATGAAGGTGGAGTATCTCTGTCGTTGTAGTGATATGCTCCAATAATGTTTTGTGGCTCATACCAGTGACCATCTCCAAGAGTAGAATTTAACCATTGACGGACATTAGATAAACGATAACGGTTATTTCCTAGCTTAGAACGTGATTCATTTGCGTTTTCTGGCTCTTTAGCATCATAAGACATTGTATAAATTACTTTATCAGCAATTAGAGTAACTGCATTAACAGGGTAATTAGGATCTAAAGCGTGGTGATTAGTTGAGATAACTCGCCAAATGATAGGATAATCTTTTTTATGAGATTGAAATTTACCCATTTTGATCTTTGCATCTAATGGCAAATCCTTAATACGTTGTACATTCAAACTAAATCACCTCCGTTAGTGTCACTTCAACATTTTTAACCTTAATTTCATTTGATCCACCATAAGCCGTTTCAACAACCTCTAGTAGCTGTCCAATAGGTCTTGTGTGGAAATGTTCAACTTTACTAGCCACAAAGCCAATAGGATGTGTTTTCCATGTCACATGTCCATTTAAAGCTGTTGGATTTAAATTAATACTCATGTTTTTCGTATCAATGATTGCTGTTGTATTTGTTGTATCAATCTTTTTACTGTCTGCTAAATTATCATAAAAGAACCCTCGTTCTCCTGCTCCAACTTTGTCTTCTAAATTCCGTTGCATAATTAATTCAGTATAATTACGCTTCAGTAATTCGAAGTCTTTTCGTAAGTCTGGTACATCTAATCCTTGCTCAATATCTTGAATCCAATCATTAAACTGAGTATTTAATTGATCCTTAAAACCTGCAAAATCACCCTTCATTTCATCAAGTGGAATACTGAAACGAGAATGAGATAATCCACATACAGATTCGTCAAAACGTTCATCAATAATATCTACTGTATTATTAGTTTTTACGCTAATTTGACATAATGAAATCTCATAAATTTCATCTGAACGTGTTAATGTTGGTGGAGTTGGATTAATCGAAGGTATACCCTCAATAATGAAAGCATTAATAGATTTAAACTCTTGTCGTTCATCACAACGCAAGACTAGACGGTCAATACGAGTAAATGAAGTTTCTAATGGTTTGATATCGAAAAATAAATCATCAGTATTCTTATACATATGACCATTAATCATTGCGATTCCTTTTGATAAAACCACCTTTAAAGCATCTTGAGTATCTTGTATTACATTCAGTATTGGAATGTTGTTTGCATGTACTAAACCAGTTGAGACAAATGTAGAAAACATCTCACTGAAATCTTCAGCAGAATACTCACGAATATGATATTCCGATGAGTTGAAGAAACTAGATATTTCAGTCATATTAAACCTCCTTATATTTATAATTACGAATATGTTTACATATACTTAAACGTATACATAATACTTAATAATTCTACTTATACACCTAAGTAATTAGTTTCCCATTTAATTTTAACTAATCCTTTTACAGAATCGGATTCAGCAGTAAACTGTATAATATTGCTTCCTTTTTCAAGATGTATATATGTTGAACAATCAAATGATATTAAACCATATCCATTTTTATTTTCACCTTTAGTGTTAATAATACTTATCTCTTTTTGTCCTGTTGTTGAATTGATGATTAACTTTTCATTACTATTCAATTTCTTTTTGAATTCAATCCATTCACCGTTTGTTTTATTAATAAACTTTACGTTTTTAACTCCACCTTCAAATTCCAATATTAACGGTGTGCGTTCATTCCCTTTATTGATAAATGTTTGAGTATCAGTATGGAATCCCATTTGAGAGGTGGACGTTTGAGGGAATCTAAATAAAGATTGAAAAGGAGTCGTAAACGTATGTTCATATAATTCTAGATCATGCCAAAACGGATTATGAGAAACCATATTAATAATAAAATTAACTGAATTCCCTATGTAATCACTGAAGATGGGAAGTTCTTCAGCAATAGCGTATACAAATTTAATACCTGCCCCTGCATCGTATGTAAGCTTCCCATCCTTTAAAGATGGATTAAATATTTCACTCAATTTCTCTTTATGTAAGGCTAATTCACTTCTATTGGCACCGATTAATGAACCACGCAAAACCATATATCTAGGATTAAGTGTAGATGATGTGCGTTGTGATCCATGAGTCAAAGGGATATCCGATGTACGATGATTAGCTGATACGCTACCAGTACCTTCAATTCCACTTAAAATGAATGGTGAATGAATATTAAAATCAATTACTTCATTCAATTCATTTGTAAATGTTACAAGTTGCAATTATCTCACTCCCTTACCAAGCAAATCCTAGTTGTTCTAGCGATTTCTTTGTTAGTCTTACAATCTCTACTTCATTTGGTTGCTTATTCACATAGAAATTTTGTTCTATATTGACGTTGCCTTTACCTTTTTGACCCATTACATCAGTTACAGCTTCTTTAACATATCCAGTTAATGTGTCAATCGGTGCAACTGCTTCTGCTCCTGCTTCCCCTACTCCTTGTAGACCTTGGTTGGCTGTATTAAAGATAGTAGGACTATTAAATATCGCACCCTTCTTATTCCATTTGATGGATGGCATATCTATTTCTTTACCGAAAATAGTCTTTTTAGTAGTTCCTAGTTCAATTTTAGGTAGCTTAGGTAATTTGATTTCTGGTAGCTTCAACTCTAAACCAGTGAAGAAACCTTTAATTTTATCAATTCCATCACCAACCCATTTAACTGCACCATCGATACTATCTGTAATTGAATCGGAAATATCACCCCACCATTTATCAGCAGACTTCCACATATTCTCCCATTCTGTACCTACATCATTTTTGAAAACTTGCCACTTACTAAGGACTTCACCAGTTTCCCAATCAACCTGTTCAACATGCTCACCGGCTTGAGTTTTCGCTTCACCGACAACTTTTTCATGCATCTCTTCAGCATTTCTAATCGATTCATCACGCTTAAATTTAGCATCATCAATGACTTTCTGTGCTTCTTCAGCAGACATAGCTCCTGTCTCATCTCTTTGACGAATTGCCCATTCAACAGTTTTGTCATACTGTTCATTAGCTTCTTTTACAACTTCATCTTTTTGTTTTAATGAATTTTGAACGACTTCTGAAGCTTGCTCTGCTGTAATCTTAGATGCTTCATTTTTAAGATTCTCAAGAATAACTCTTTGCTCTGCTTCACTTTCAGTCATATGCTTAATAGCGTTATTCTTCATAGTCTCTTGAATCATATTAATTTCTGATTGTTCATTTTCCGTAATAGCTCTATTTTCTGCTGAGGCATTAGCAAATATTTCTTTAATTCTATCTGTACCTGCTTTAGTAGCTTTTTCACGTTCCGCATGATGAGCCTGAGCACGTTGAATGATAGCTTGCTCCTCTGCTTGACTTAATGCAGATGTATCAGCAAAGTGTTGTTTCATTGTTTCTATCTCAGCATCATGATCAGCTTTCATTTCATTTAAAACTTGATTGCCCATCTGACTATATATTTCAGTCATCTTAGTAGCCATATCTTTAGTAATGGCTTGACCAGACCAAGATAGTTGATTCAATGAAGTAGTTGCTTTATCCGATAAATCCATAAAGCTACCTAATGCTTTTGCAGTTGATTCAGAAACTTTATCTTTCCATGATTCTATTTCAATTGAAGATCCACTCAACTCTTTAGTAATTGCATAGACACCAACACCTAATCCTGCTAATGCGGCAATAGTTAACCCTACGGGACCCGTTAAGACAGCTAATGCACCTGCGAATATCCCTGCTCCTGCACCTGCTCCTGCGAATAGTGGGATTATCGAACCGATTGCTCCAATTACAGGAGATAAAACAAGTAATAATCCACCTAATGCACCGACAACTGCACCTACTGTTACAACTGTCTTCTGCGTTTCTGGTGACATGCCCGACATAAAACTAGTTAGTTTTTCTATCCCAGATGAAACATACGGCAATATCTGCATACCTAATTTCATCATCTCAGTTGCTAATGGCACTAAAGAGTCTTTCATTGTATTCCACGCTGAAGCCATTTGTTGTGCAGGTGTCTGTGAAATAGTATCAGTTAGTGCTTGCGCTTTACCTGTTGTATCACCTATTGAGTCACCTGCACTTCGCATAGCTTCCATTACCTTTTTACCTACGTCCTCTGATTGAGTACCGTAAAGAGCAGTAGTGATGGCAGTACGTTCAGTTTCACTTTTTAGACCTCCAATTGCCATATTGACCATTGAATATGCCTTTGATGCACCTTCTCCGCCACTGTTAATCATGTCCATAATTTCTTGAGAATTTAATCCTAGTGCTTTGATGGCATCAGCTTCACCTTTACCCATATCCGATAAACGCAGGAAATTTTCCTTAATAGCATCCCCAATTTTATCTAGTTGGAAAGCTCCATTATCCATCCCTGCAACCATGACATTTAGCATATCATCAGCACTTAAATTCATATTATCAAAGTAGATTGAATATTCAGCGAGAGAGTCAATAAATTCACCAGAATAGTTCAATCCTTTTTGGAAACCTACTGTGACTTTATCCATTGCTTCTTCGGCAGTTATCCCAAAAACTTTCATAAGCGTATCTGCACCACGAGCAACTTGACTACTATCTTCATCAAAGGTTTTCGCAATAGACGTGGCTTGTTGAGTGATCTTTGATAAATCAGCATCATTTAATTGCGACATCTGTTGTTTTACTGCTAAAACGGCATCAGATGCTTCTTCCATCGATCCTGTAAATCCTGCTTTCCAAACCGCACGTGCTTGGTCTGCTACTACCTTTGTTTCTTCTGCTGTTGCACCTAATGTAGCTTGAATCTTGCGGTTGGCATTATCAGCGTCTGACGCTATAGAATACATTGCAGTACCAATTGCACCTACTCCTAACGCAACTGCACCACCAACTAAAGCCATACTTTTACCCACTGATTTAAATTTATCCCCTGCCTGTTGCGCATGATTCTGCAACTCGTTTAAAGAGTTCCTAGCTTCCTCATCTTGAAGTACAACAGACATAAATAGGCTCATTAAATTCAATTAATTTTCACCTCAACTTGGTGTACCTTTCCAATATCCATACTCAAAATACTTCTAGCGTCCTGTAACAGTTCTTCTTCAGTCTTATTGCTGTATTGAATACTATTGTCAGTCTTACTACTATTTGTATTTGAATTATTGGAAGGATTAGCATAAATTTTTCTTTTATATTCGTTAAATGAGATGTAACTTTCATTAGACATATGAGGTACTAAGTTAGTCCATAAATGATAAAGTCTATCGTCATCTTTTTCTTCATTTGCTTTTTCGTAGTATATAAAAACCTCACGAACACTACCTTTTATAATTCTGTCAGCATTACTACCATAAGTTTTGAACAGTACATGCATGACATCATATTTGTTAGGTAACTCTATTCGGTTGGTTTTTGTGTAAAAACCGTAGACAGGGACTCATTAAAGTTAGCGTCTTTTAGCAAGTCATTAAAAACATCGATAATAAATTTGATTCCTTTTTTCTTAGTATCATCTACTGATAATCCAGTTAAATCAGCAATCAAACTTAATATTTCATTTTTAGCTTTATGAAATTTGCGTAAAAGAGTATTAACTAAAAGAGTCTTAACTGCTTCAGCATCCATTCCTTCTGTTTCCTTTGGATTAAAGTTAATATCTAATTTGTCGTAAATTTCCGATAAGGTAAAGAAATCCTCTAATTCAAATCCACGTACAGTTACTTTATTTTCAGCCATAATAATTCCTCTTTTCATATTTATTTAATTTAAAAAAGCCTAGAGGTTATCTAGGCATGATAGTTAAGGTGTTACTGTTTTTTCTTTTGGATAGTAAATTTTATATGGTTGAGTACCATTTAAAACTTGTTGCTCTGAATAGTGCCCAGTGAAATTAAGTGCTAATACTACTTCACCTTTATTAGTCGTTTTGATAGAAACTGGATCTAATTGAAGAACGTTTTCGATTACGATAATTACAGGTTTATTTTCACCAGTAGTTCCTAATCGACCTACGAAAGCAATGTTATCCAGATACTCTTCTAATTTAATTGAGTCGTTACCTGTTAGAATGTCATAAGCTTCATCTGAAGTCGTATCTAAATTACTTCCTGCGATTGCCATAGCTAAATTACGAGCAGTGATTTCAAGTAAATTTACTTTCAATTTTGGATTTGCTGATTCGAGTACGTTTAAACCCTTTGCTCTACCTTTTACGCCATCAACTGCAATTTGTCGGATTTCTGATTCAATCGTAAATTCATTACCGCCCTGTGTACCACCTAACTCCGTACCTGTGAATTCACCGTTTTCTAATTTTAAATTCAAATAAATAGCTCCTGCATCTAACATGATACGATCAACAATTTTATCTGAATAATTACGTGTATTTAATGTCATTTATGTATGTCCTCCAATTCGTTAATAGCGATTGTACGCTTTAACGTAATATTTTAATTTTCTGTGTTGTATTTTTTTGTCTTCGTCTGGAACACGTATACGATTCATTTGATTAATTACATAGCCATGCTCTAAATCATTGTCACGCAAATATTTCAACCTATTTTCAACCTCATCAGCGATTACTTCAGTATCGTAAAATACGTCACCATTGATCATTTTTGTCTTATTCCATACGTCAACATCGAGAAATAACTCATCCTTCAGATAATCCAACTCGTTTTGAGTTGTAAAATCTATAATTATGTATGGATACTTAGCACTTGTAGGCGCTTGAACAATGTAGACAGGTGCAATATCTGATAACTTATCCATAATGAAATCATATTTAGATACCATACTACCCATTTAATCAACCTCCCTCGTAAATACTCATAGCTATTTGTTTTAGCTTTTGAGTGTTTCCTTGGAGTGCAGGTGCTAAAAATGGTTGTGCTTCCATTTTTGAAGTACCTAGTTCAACATGAGGTGCATATGGTGCTAATTCTTTATTGCATCCAATATCAACTTTACTTTCTGGAAGATCAACATGATACTGAATTGATCTTCTCAGGTCGCCTGTATCAACTGGTGTACGAACTTTAGCTTCAGATGTACCGAACTGACCAAATGCTTCAAGACATGTCTCTTTCTTGTTGCTTAATTCACCAAGAATGGTATCTAAATTATTCTCGATTCTGATTGTAATGCTCATAAAGTTTCACCGATATCAAGGTTCATTGTGTAGGTTAATATGTCTGAAGCCGTTGCTATATCGACAATAGTATCTAGGTTTTTCTTGATTCGAGCATTCTTATCATGTGAATTTGTATTAATCAATTCGACTGTAGCAATCTTAGTAGGAATCGTTAATTCACTACCTAGCACTTGAACACGTAAAATCATGTTAGGATTAGTCTGCACATTGATAAATCCTGTGATTGGTTTACCGTTTAAGTCTGTACCAATTACTACTTCAGTTCTTGTTGTCGTATGCATCCATTTAATTCTTGTACCGTTGGGGATCGGCTTAGAATAGACTTCCTCACCCAAATCATTTAAGAGCCGTACCCTGTTCCAGTTTTCAACTACATATTGCCGAAAATCTATATATGCCAAATCTTGTAGTTCTGACAATTCATCACCTTCTTATCATTCCTCAATTGCTTTATCTGGAAGGAATTTTAATTCAACTTCAAGATGATGATTTCTATTCATGGGATTATCTACGAATACAACCTCATAAACACGTTTATTATTTTGATTGCATGTAACATAATCACCAATTTGAATATCGACTACACCACAAATTAAAATGTGTGTAGATTCCTCAACCATCTTCATAGTTTTCAAACTAACTCCACCAGACAACAAATCAATTACTCCACTTGTTGGACAACTTTTATTGAACTCATAACGAGGTCTACCACTAACCACCGTTTCTGTAGCACGATAAATTTCTATTAAATCATTCATCTTTAATTACCGTAATGGAATAAAGTTAATGGATTTTCCAGAACTATTACTGTCCACTACATAAGGTTCAAGAAGTGATAATAAATACTTTGGAATTTCATCAGAATATGTACTTGATTCTCTTGATAAACTGTAGCTTTTTAGACCTGCATTTAGCATGAAATATTCAATGAATTTAGAAACAACAAAAGCTATTCCTTCATCTAAATTGAATAAATCTAACTCTAAACTGGTCTTCTTTTCTACAAATTTAACTGTGGCAGGAATAAGCATACTAATCTGTTCATCTTTCTCGTTGCCTTTTATGTTTAAAAAGGATTTAACGGATTCTTTAGTAAATAAAGTATCTGTCATTACTTATCACCCTTTTCAGTTTTCTTAACCTGTTTTGGTGTTTCAGTAATTTTTTTAGTAGTACTTGTTTGATTCTTTGAATCTTCTACTTTTACATCTTCAATTTTTGTTTTACGATGTCTATTTAATAACATAAATACACCTCCATGTTAATATTAAATAGAAGGGATACGAATACCCCTTCTATTACTTTTTATGTATTACTATTTGTTTACATATATGCTTACGTAAACGTTTAATTATTTAGTTGTAATTAATTTAACTGCTTTTGATTCATTTTTAAGTGCTACTACATAATGCTGATTAGCAACAAGTACATCTGTGCCAGAAAGGATGTCACGATCTTTCTCTACATTTGCGTCACGTTTAAGGTAAATTCCTAAAGCACCTTCTTTGATAATAAAGTTAGTGTAATTAGTTCCGTCAAAAGGCACTTTATTTGATGTAACTACTTGCGCTCCTGCAATCTCTCCAATTACACCAGTCATAAACGCTTTTTCTACACCTTTGATATATTCTGGACTTTTGCGAATGATTGTCTTTTGATTTGGGTGAATGAATAATACTTTTACTTCATCATCTTCTTCGCCAAATTTGTCAATTGCATCAACAATTGCATCATATGAAATTTGCGTACTTGCGGTATGTTCTAAAGTTGCATTTTTAAGAGCAGTTACACAGTCAGAGTCCACTTTATCTGCAAGTGATTTTTCTAATTGCGTATATGTTTCATCTACAGGATTACCGTGTGCTGAAAGCATTGCTTCATCTGTCAATTCTACTGCCTTAACTGCCTTTTTAACTTTTACCTCTTTTGAATCAGTAGTTAGTTTTGTAGGTGTAGCAGCTACACCTTCTGCAACGTCTTCAGCTTCACCGATGTATACGAATGAAGGAATTGTAATAGTATCCCCTGCATTGTTTACTAAAGTTTGGTCAACTGTTGCAAAAGGTGCGAACTTTAATTTAGATGGTAATTCAGCCGATAACATGTCAGCCATTACCTGTGGATTAATTTGATCTGCTAATTTTGTTTGTGTCATATTGAATATGCACTCCATTTCTTTTTGTTTTTTAGTATTTTTATCTTTAATGTCTTAAAATCCAAAACAAGACAAAATAAAAAGGATAGGTAAATTACCTGTCCTAAAATTCTGTAATTATATATTTAGCTCGTTGTACAACTCTGGGTTTGAGTTATATAGCTCTGTACGCTCTTTTAAACCTAATGCTTTAAATTCTTCTTTAGTCATAGCACCGACCTTTTCCGAACCTTGCTTATGCTCAGTTCCTTTATTGCGGTACAGTTCACTTGCTTTAGCTGCTATAGCATTATCAATAATAAGCTTTAACGTTGATACTTTCTTTACAATTTCCTCTTCATTCTCACCATTAATTAATTCTGAGGCTTCTAATGGTAGTGATTGTTTAGCCAATTCAGTTTGAGCAATAAAACCTAACTTCTCTTGTTTGAGCAATTCATTCTCTTGTTTAATCTTCTCAATTTCATGTGCCTTTTGTTCTTCTTCAGACATCGTATCGAGCTTAAATTTCTCTAGTTCTTTATCTTTGTCTTTTAACTTCTTATTGTAATCATTAGTTAGTTTGTCTGTTTCAGACTGAATCATTTTTTGAACATCTTCCATAGTAAGCGCTTTGGTTTCTTGTTCCTTTTCATCAGTAGTATCCGTACTTGTTTCGGTATTTGTTTCAGTAGTTTGTGTTTCTTCTGCAAAAAATTGTAAGTCTAAATCTAGTAAATTTTTAAATGGTTTTTTCATATTAATAATTACTCCTTTTTATTTACATATTTGTAATACTATATTGTTTACGTTTACGTATACTATTTCAAATTCTGTTTCCATTTATCAAAATTAGTATACGTAATTATTTCACCTTTATTTTGAGCATCCCTTGCTCTACGCACTTCTGGTTCTAATCCTTTAAAGATAGCAAGAGTTGTACATCTACAACCCATATCTTCTTTTGGATCGCCAAACTTCTTTGGTGCTTGTGCTTTACGACCACTTTTTGAAATAAAATAATCATCAATTCCAACAGTTTGACCATCTAAATGTTGATGCGTTTTTCTGGTCTTACTATCTAAAGTTGAGAGCCATCTTTTTTCCATGATGACACCTTTATCTCTAGCATCTTGCATGACCTTTAAATTAGCATCTTCACTCGCTCGATGTGTCTCTTCTTGTACAATTTGTAACGCTTTATTTTTACCAACATTTACACGCTCTTTAACATTGTCTATTGTCGTTTTGTAATCGTCACCTTGAATAAGAGCAGTCCTAATTGTATTTTTTACGCTTTTAATTAGAACATTATTATCATCATTAATAGACTCATTCCACTTAGTAGCTAACAAATCATTATAGACAAATGAATTAACCACCTGTGGCGAAAGTAATGTAAAGATACTCATAGTTGCTACTGCTTCAATCGCAAAGCCTCTATAATAATACGATTCAGTAAATGTATTTGTTATAGCTTCTTTTGTAATTGTTTCCTGTTGCCTTGAAAGTACCTTAATACGTTCTACAAATGCATCCTCTAATGATTTCAAATAACCAAACTTCTCTACAGCTTCTATAGTTACAGAACCGTCTTCACCATAGTCTTCATACATTTTGGAAATTTGTTGACGTAACGCATCCAATTCATTCAGATACAACTCAGCTATTCTACGCTCATTTTCATTTTGAATGGTACGGATCATTTTGATAAATTCTTTATACCTACTTTGATTCATCTGCATTACCTTCTTCTAAATTTCCAACATTATATAATTCCTCTACTGGTGTATTGGGATTAGTTAGTTGAACATAAGATGCTTGCTCTTCTCTTTCTAATTCCAGTAATTCATATTCAGGATCATCAACAGATGTCATCATATTTAAGATTGTACGATGAGACACTATTCCTTTTAACTTTTGTGCAAATCCTGCTTCGTAATCGATATCAGGAGGCACGTTCCGTTTAAATTTAAAGAAGATATCAAGATAGTCAATATTGATATTAATTTTATTCCACGCACTAGTAACAATTTTAAATTGTTCTGTTAGGGAACGTTTGAATTTAGCTTCTAAAGAAATACACTTATCATTTAAGTTCTGCAATTTGTATTTCAATGCGATACCACTAAGGTTTCCAAACTTCTCATCATTAAAATTTACACTTTGTGAAAATTGGAAAATGTTATCTTCTACCCTATCCAAGAATGAATCACCAAACTCTGGACTTAATGTTTTTGTTAGGAACTTAACAGTATCTTCTTTACCTAAGTCTAATGCACCTAACTCTTTCATCTTCTTAACAGTATCTTCGTTAAGTGTTTTTTCAGAGTTAAATAATAATAAAGACAATGCGAATCCATTCAATTCATTATTGTTATTCGATACTACTCCATCATACGAATCAATAAGAGAAAATACCTTTTCCCCATCAGACATGGATTCTTCGTTATTTTGGAAATATACGAATGGACAGAAATTAAACACATGCTCTTCTGGATTAACCATATATTCTTGATTCAATACGAATCGCTTTTTACTCTTATGTTTCTTATCAGCATTTTCAATAAAGTATGTAATTCCAAATTCGTCATAAAACTCTACGTATGTAACTAATTCATCATCATCGTTGTAATCCTTAAAGAATCGTAAAGCATATTCAACTTCTTTATGCTCATTGAGAAGCACAATTACTTCATTCATTTTAAGGTTTACAACCCTTGTATAGCCTTGTTTATCGGTATAATACTTGCGTACACCATCACCTGCAATAGCTAAGATTTTAGTCATTTCACTGTCTAAATCATGCATGTTATTACGTAGTAAAAAATCAGAAAGAATATTACTATGTGCTTTATGCTTCATTTTAGCCATTTCTGAAATGTCTTTCACACCTTCACTGTATGAATTCTTATCAATACTGTAGTTTACAGGTATCCCCGAGAAATATCCGACTTTCGAATTAACTATTAATGAAAAGAAATCATTTGCAAGCTTCTCATTTGAAAATGAATATTCTGGTAGCTTACGCTTCTTAATTGGAACTTCGCCCTGATACCTATTGAAGAGATTATCGACTTCTGTAATTCTTTTTTTATGATCGTGTAATAACTCATCAATCATTTCAGAATTGATTGGGATGCCTTTTCTAAGCTTCCTTAAAATTTTATTTTGAATCCTTGTATTCAATTGTTCACCTTCTTTTTTTAATATGAAAATATTGATTTAATAGCTGTAATTGGTTTGCTTGTGTTGTCAATTAGTTCGACCAACCCAGTAATACAATCGGCTGAATCGTCATAGCGATTCTTCTTCATGTCAGATTGAAAAGTAATAATTGATAAATAAAATTCACTCCACCGACTATTCCAATTTGAAGGGAAATAAACCAATCGCTCAACTGTGCTACTCATAGATAAAATACGAGATGATTTGTTTTTAGACTGGTGGAATGTTTTTATATTGATAAAATTATTATTCTTTTCTTCACGTAAAATTCGTGTTACCGAACGAGCGTATCCTTCTCCGCCATTATTTGACTCAATAGTTACATCATTTACTTTATTGTCATGAAGCATATCTGCTAATTTCTTTTCAGTAATAGACATACCGTCTTTCGTGTAAAGTACATCTAATACGTACAGCTCTTTCTCATATAACCCTGCGATAATTGAACATAAAAAATCATTTCCTTTATCGGCTGTATCTGTGTAGCAAATAATTTTTTCGAATATAGGTACACCATTTTCATTACGTGGAATACGTGAATAGGTTTTAAAGTCACCATATAGTCTTCCGAACGAATCAAGGGGGATTTGTAGCCAGTTGGCTGAGAAGATAAGAGGGGATTGTGTTTCTCTTAAATCAACATAAGTTTCCCAATTACAATTTTCATCACACAACATTTCTTTTGTTTCTTCATTTAAACAGGCAGGCATTGTAAGAACGTACCAATCGTCGGGTTTCTTTTCGATTAAGCGACCACATACATCGTTGGTTGCCCACCTAGTCGAAATCATAATCGTTAGTCCCCCTTGAAGCTTACGAGAATAAAAAGTATTAACGTACCAGTTATAAAGTTTCTCTAGTTCTTTTTCGTTGAATGCTACTTCTGCTGATTTAATGAGATCATCGATAATGTGAATATTTCCTCTTTTACCTGTTGAAGATCCGTTTGGAGAAGTAGCGACAAAGTTCATATAATTCCCTTCTAATGCCCAATCAGATGAACGATTGCTACCCTTCTTAAATTTCACATTATCGAATATGTCATTGAATCCTATTCCTAATCCATCTTCTGATTTATTAATAAATTCACGAACATGATTAGAAAACTCTGATGCAAAATCCTCATTATACGATGCAACCATAAATTGATTCTTTACATCTTTAGCTAATGCCCATGATGTAAATAACTTTGCAATAAAGCTTTTACCGAATGAAGGAGGTAGGTTAATGGATATATTTTTATAAGGCTCACCATTCTCTTTCAATAACTTACCTTCATAAATATTCTGCAACGTATTACACAATTTAATGGTGTATGCTTCCCTTCCTTTGGTGAAAAATTCTGGGAACATTACTTTACAAAAGGTATAGAATGATTCCTGAGCTTCCTTAATTTTGATAATCCTATTCAGCTTGATTTTGTCTAATTCAATTTGCTTTAATTCTTCCTCTGTCATTTTCTTCAGTTAATATTCACCTCAATACACACAAAATAAAAAAGCCATATCGGTTTAGATAGGCTTTAAAGTTTCTTCATATTCTTTTACTATTTTATAAAACGTTGTCTTTGTCATTTCCAATTCAGTAAACGTCTGTACGGCTGTTTTATTACCTTGTTTCCATTCATTGTAATGTTGGATAAAGGATTCACGCTCAACGTCTGACATTGTACTGTACGACTTCTTAGGTCTACCAAACTTAGTACCACGTTTCATTGCCGACTCAATACCTTCTACTTGTCTGGTTTTAATACGTGTTCTTTCATCCTCTGCTATCCATGACAGAACTTGTAAAACTAAATCAGCAACAAATGATCCGACTGAATCTTTATACTTTCTTGTGTCTAATAAAGGCATATCCAGTACCACAATATCAGCACCCTTAACCTTAGTAATGTAATGCCATTCTTCCATGATACCGTCTTTATTGCGTCCTAAACGGTCTAGCGAGTGAATAAAAAGCGTATCACCTTCACGAATGTCATACTTTAATGCTTGCCATGCAGGACGGTCAAAGTCTTTACCACTTGCTTTATCAATTTTTATATCACGCTCATCTATTCCTAATTCTAACAATGAATCTAATTGTCTAGCTTCATTTTGATCTTTAAACGATACACGTATATATCCATAGTTACGCACTCCCATACCTAATCCCTCCAACTGGTTTAATTGTTAGATTAAGTATATCAATAGAGTTCGTAAAAGTCAATGTATATATACGAACGTTCATATTGATTATAAACACTTTTACGAACAAAATAATCAACGTAGAATTAAGGATAACGAGTCTATCAAAAAGCGTTCCAGAAAGTATACTTTTATGAACTGCTATTGTTCAATATCTAAGCCGTATTGTTGACGATATGCTTTTAATTCATCTAATGACATATCCTTTGTACGTTCTGCTAATTCATCCATTGTATGATGAACCTCTTGCTTACTTGGTGCATTCCATCCAGTCATATTGTTTAGAATCTTAATAGCTTCCATCTGTTGCCCTACTGGATGCTCACCACCGAATGCAATCTGAGTAAGTTTATTAATAACGTCCTCACGATTAACTTCAAAATGATTAGATGCTAATTGCTGAAGAATGCTTATGTATTTTTTAATCTTATCATCCTTTAAGAGTCGGCTCGCTTGGCTATAACTTGACTTCTCACTATACCCTGCTAATTTAGCCGATAATGTACCATTTCCACCACTTTTATGATACTCTTCAGCAAATTTAATATGGTTAGGTTTCATTTTATCCCTTAGCATATCTAACTCTAATCGTAACTCTTTTTCTTCCATTATGTATCACCGCCTTAACACTTTTTCAACATATTATTTATCTGTATTTACTTCACCAACAACCTGTACGATTCCATATTTATCAACTGTATACTTCATATCCTCACCCCTTTATGCATAATAAAAAGGCATTGCATAAGCAACACCCTTTAATGTTTTAATGATATCCCTATAGGTTTTGAGGAAATCACTATACCTTTAGAATTTTTAGTAATGATTGAATCACCTTGTCTTTCAACTGTAAATAAAATTACACCATGATATTCAAATTCAATTGCTTGACCAAAATTCATACTATGCTCTCTCCCTCATTACCTTAATCATCTCTGGAAAGCTAAGTCCAGATTCCTTAAAATAACTGCTGTATTCCATTAAATCTTCTAACATAGTCCCTTTACGATTCAATCCAATTTCAGAAGCTTTGTTAAGTCCTTCAAATACTTCTGTTTCTTCAATATCAAAAACCTCTACAATATAATCCACAACATTACTCGCTGTATATTTCATTCAATAATTCACCTTCTCAAATTTGATTTCATCACCTGTTATCGATACTTTGTATTCGTTAGGTTGACATCCTTCTTCTACCACGTCAAATAATGGTGAAATAGCATGATATTCAAAATGATTGTTATAAAAATGATGAGTACATTCCACTACAACTACATTGTTCAATATTCGATTCACAATATCATAATTATCAAATAATAATTTGTTTGAAATATAAAACTTCCCAATACGTTTATTTAAATTTATATAGTTATTCATTTCTATTCCCTTTCTTTCTTCCGAAGTTTTTTTGAAAATCCTACTCGTTTTGTACATATTCATTAGTGATATACCAATCCATACTGTATATAAACCCAATGCTATATAAGCAGGATTAGTACTGACCACCAAGACCACGCAATTAAACCTGTTAGCTTCAATACTACGAATATAAGCGTTAATAATTCGAGTAACCCCATTGTGCTACCCCCTGTATGAATAAGAAAGAACCACACCTATTTCAGATGCAGTTCCTTAAATATTCATTATGTATTTTATTCATTAATCTTCTTTACTTGAAAATAAATCGATAAAAGACTCACTAAAAGACGATTCTACAACTTCTTTAATTCGATCATTTACATCAAGAATGCCTGTAACAATATCGTATGCTTGATATGATGCTTCAATAAAATTATCATCTCCCCAATGCTCATGACCTTCACTATAAAAATAGTCCTTACATTTAGTTAGATTAACAAGACAAACATCTTCAGCTTCGTGATTATAAAGTACACCATGCACTGCTCTTAGTCCATCAACTACATCATCTACAAACGTAATCAGTTTATTGATGTCCGAATCATGATATTTAAATATACTCATAGCTTCATTTTCACTATTAGTAATTGCTTTTAAAATATCGATAGTCTCGCTCATCTTATCTAATGTTATTACACTTCGTTCGACCTGTTCTTTTACATTTAAAAGTGCTTTTTTGTATGCTTCAGATGTATAAATTGACTCTTTACTTTTACCGTCCGTAATATGCTCAAACTCTTCTCCAAACAACACAGCGCAAAAATCTTTTAATGCAGTCTTATCAAACTTTTCTTTGTTCAGATAGCTGAATATTTCAACAAACGAAACTGGAAAAATTGGATCATCATAATAATTACTGCAACACACTGCTATATTATCTAAATAGACGTTTTTGAAATTATCAATATCAAATGCTTTACAATGTAATTCTAATATTCTATCTAAATACTCATCCAATTTTTCAGTAAGTAACTCATATTCACCTTTATATTGTTGCATAAAAACTGAATGCTCATTTGCCGAACTAACAAAATTCCATAAATAATCTGAAGCTTCTTGATACTGCTCTGCTAATGTTTTTGTACTCATAATTATTTCCCCTTTTATCCTTATAATTTATCTAATTGGCAATTAAACCTTTAATGTTAACTAAGTAGGTAACTAAACCAAAATTATGTAATTATTACTTTTTCTCATTCATTTAATTTTTATTGCTATATTTATGTATTACAAATATGTTTACATATACGTTTACTTAAACATATTATTTTAACTTGTCATTATCCTTATTAATAAAACATTCTATTGCTAAGTATTCAAAATAGTCTTGTACTTTTTCAAACCCTTGTCCATAACCTGTAATATAAAATAATACATTATCTTTTTCGTATTCATCTAAAATCCCTTCATACTCCCAAGGATCAATTAATGCACGTCCTACTTGCACCTTATTAATCCCTTCATGTAATGTACCGAATTTTAACTGAATAGATTTACCACTTTTAATTCGCTTTATTAATTCTTCTGTACTCAATTTAACCATGCAAATTCACTCTATCAATTTCTCTTTCAAGATAATCAACTAAATTACCATCTCGCCATTTTAAATCATCCAATGAATGTGCAATTTCATCATTCATTGCTCGTATTGCGATATTTGTAACAACATAATTGGAATCAATATGCTTATCAATCTCAACAGATACGACTCTATTATTCTCTTTATTATTACAAGCGAAATTCTCTAATTTATGCATAATATTTTCTTCATCTTTCATAAGTGCTACTCACTTTCTCTGTGTAATTTACCTTACCTCTTTATTAATCCCTTTTCTTTGCCTATATTCACTTCTCATTATTGAATTCTTCAACAATCAATAACTTATTTACTTCTGCCTTCTTCATGTCGTAATGCTTTGATATTTCATTTACCAGTGCCGTTTTAACTTCTTTAATATCTAAAAACTCTGTTTTAACTCCTGCATATAGTGGTTCACCGTTTAATTCATCCAGACCGTCAAATGTATCTTTCAACATTTCCATATAGTTACTAACGTATCTTTCTAACATCAATAGACCCCTTCCCAATTAAAATTGATGTTCGCATCTTTAATTACAATGCTTTTTATCTTCTCACCGAATGTAGATGCGGTAATAATGTAATTTGAAACAATATCCTCTATTGCGGAATTATTTACGATGATCCTACAAGGTTTATCTACATAGAGGCTACACTTTTCAAATCCTTCATTACTGTCACTTACAACAACTTCTACAAATCCATTTTTACTATTTTCACATTTATCGTTCCAAACATATTTCATTTAACCAACCTTCTCTCACTTATATAACTTTCACACACCAAATTTAACGATATCTGGTTTTACTGTCGAGAAAAAGTTGTATAAATTATTATCATTATTCAAAAATACGTCTGCCAAACCTGCTCCTAATCGAGTAACAATCTCTTCCTCCATTAATTTATCTTTATCTACTTCTTCTCCTTCTTGTAGTTGTGTGCGTTTGTAGATTTCAGAGACATTAATATCCCACTCTTTAAAGATAGCATGTATGATTTCATGCAAGATTGTACTTAGCTGTACAGCACTACTGTTTTTACGGTTCAAATCAATACTTTTACGTTGTTTATAGATTTCTCCCATAGAGCCATCGTCTAAATCTCTAAAATTCATTTCATAACTATTTAATCCGATATTAATTTTACTGATTCCTACTTCGTCAGATGTTTCGAAAAACTCTTTATCAATGCCATTTTGAACAAAGATAGAAAGAATGGAGTATCCATTAAACTTGTGTACATATTTGGGTATATGACAATATGCCGTCTCGTACATAAGGATGTCATGTATTGCCCTACTGATATCCTTAATGAGTAAGCTGATATGCTCCATGCTTGAAGATTTTACATTTAATTTAGCCCTATTCTCATCTAACTCAAAAGAGTCAGTATCATCACTTACAATTGAATACTCAATTCCTAAAAATTTAAATTTCTTATTTTCGAAAATAGATTCGAACGACTCGTTTTCCTTAAAAAATTTTAAATAACCAATTTTAAGCTGATTAATCCAGTGCAATAGAGCCATTCCTTTAGCTTCTTTGCGCTTCTTACTTCTATCATTATCATCTTCATACATGATATTATTTTCGATAATTATTGAAACGATTTCCTTTTTAAAGGACTCAACTTCCCTTTCATAAGACACAATATCTGCATATTGTTCTTGACTCCAATTTAGAGGAATCACTTTATTATCCATTTTAATTTCTTTTAAATCTTCTAATTTAACCATAATATTTCCGTCTCCCTTTCCACTTGCATATTATTCATTTTGTTGATATGATATTAATGGATTGCTATATGCATTATCTAATTTTGTGTATACATATTTCGTAATTTAATCTGCATTCCTTCATATTTATCAACATCTTCTAACTTAGCAGCAGTCATAAATTTAACAGCGCCAACTCCACCAACATGCACCTGATTGAATAAAGCTAGTAATCGATCAACAATTTTAGCTAATGCAAATCCTGTATTCTGATATTCCTCATGGACATAAGCATCTAAATTGACGTATTGATAAAAACTCGTAGGATTTACTGTCCCTGTATTTACCATTACAGAGTTTTCAAATTCACCTAGATAAATGTATAAGACACATTGAGCATTATCTGGTAACAAATCACCTTTGTTTGGTCTACGCATCTTAACAACTTGATTGATCATATCAAAGTTACCAACAATATTAGGTCTCGCATCCGTTTTGATAGTTACGTCATCGTCCCTATGCTCTGCAACATAAAATAACAACCTCATTAGTTTCTCATCTGTGACCGCATGTTTATACATTTTGTTAAAAATATCATACACACTCATTATCTTCACCAAACCCATTTATGTATCTTTTTAAATTATTTTCATTTTCAATATTCATGTTCGCCTTTCCGCTGAAGAACTGGCTTAATAATGAAGCAGATACTCCGATCTCTTCCGCAATCGTGCGAGCCTTCAATTTCTTCTTCCTCATAAGTAGATATAACTCATTTCGACTATCAATTGACACTTTAATCATCTCCTTTCTGTATTGTGTATTTATTTTATTAATTGAATTTATTTAACGAAAGAAAGTGGGACTTATCGCTAAATCCCAAAGTGGAGAAATTAAATAATAAGAGGTAAACTATACACAAAAAGCATATAGCAACTAAAGCATTTAAAATCATTTACATAAACAATATTAATGAAATGAGAAATTAAAAGTTTTAGAATTATATTAGTAAAAGAGTGAATAAATTCATTTCCTCTACTATATAGCAAAAAAAGAAAAATCTACAAACCTAGTGATACCAACTGTTTAATGGCTTTAAATTTAATTAATCATGAAAAAAATTAACTTTTTTCACAAAAAACCTTGCGAAATTCACCATAATGAGTGTATAATATAATGTTTAATAATGCACTACTTTCTGGGATACTTAAATCAGAATCTTTATCCTCAATATACATTCGATTAATCAAACTCATAATAGTCGGTGCATATATCACTAACTTTGACAATTCCTCCTTATACTTACTCGTTAATTCATTTGCTTTCAATAACCGTTCTTGCACTTCTTCTTTTGGCGTTTCCTTTTTAATAGTAATAAATTCAGAATTCAAGTTTAATGCCATTTCTTGCAGTCTTGGAAGTTGGTGATTATTCGCATCATTCAATTTTAATTCCTTGTTTAATAAATCTTTCATAGGAATAGTGATTGTTCTATCTGAATTTCCTATTTTTCTTATTTCTTTTTGAAGATAATCCATCGGAGTCTCAAAATCTTTATAAATCACAGGTATTTTGCGTTCTATTCCCTTTTTGCGTTCATCTTCATTCTTCTTCTTTTCAATTTCACTAAAGAACTTTGGTTTATGAATTGCCGTTACTACTGTTTTCTTTACGCCATCTTCATAGTACGTGTCTTTCTCTTGGATATATGTATTTAAGGTCTTTCTTATTGAGGAAATTTCAGATTCAATTTTTACTTTAAATGATTTTTTAGCTACATCTATGCAAACGGTTGATAATGCACAAACCAATGACACAAGATCATGAACCTTCTCCGCATCCTCATTTTTACCTTTTGCTTTTAAATCTTGATAGATGGATTGAGCGAGTTGCCCGAGATTTGCTACCATCCCAATTGTTTTGGAACTTCTCGATATTTTTTCATCTGCTGAAGCCATTTGTTCTGGCATATATGTATATGTATTTGCTTTATCTGGCTTAATACCACTCACAACAGGAGCAAAGTGTTTTTTTATGTCTTTAGTTGTATAACGAATACATTTATTAATTGATAATACTTGGCTGTCACTATCATAGTCACAACCACTTAATGTCTCCATGATTAACGTTTCAATAGAATTTACAATTACGACATTTTTACTTATTTCCCCCATATACTTTTCAATTAACGGATGATGAGTGTTCCTAGATTTATAATAATTAGATGTTGCTGTATGCGGATTTCTCCATCCTACAACACTTTCGTCAAACGGGAAAAGCTTTGTGTAAATTTGATCATCTTTTAATGTAATTGTTTTTAGATTTTCAGAAGTAAAATGCTCCACCACTGAATGCATCATCTCTATTGGGTTACTGCACATGACACAATACTCAATATCCTTTATTCTAATGTTCCCACGCTTCATTTTAGATTTGTATTTGTTTATCTTGGTTGATTTAAATTCTTTAAACATGGTAGTGTACTGGAAATCATTATTGATATTGTAAAGGTTCACATATAAATGATTGGCGTTTAAATCACTACTTGTTTTCTCAAGATAATCAATGAATGCGTTATTTTCATTATCTTGTAGCTTTTTAACATAGTTACGTTCATCATTCATCAGTATTGAGATAGACTTTTTATCAGCAGGTAAGGTATTTATAATTTGATAGGACAATCTATGTACTGAGTCTTCTTCATCTTCAAAGAATCCATGAGTGGACTCTTTTTCATGCTTACATACTCCAAAAACTTGACCATCCTTAATTACTTTTTCTCTCCAATGTTTGTACATGGCTTTTTCAGCCTTGAATTTCTCTTCATCTGAAATTTCTTCATAGTCTGTATAAGATTCACCTTTAGTCATCAAGTATGCAAATTTAAGGAATTTACATGAATTAGGAGTAGTTACAACCAATATATTTTTGGCTAACATAGGATTCCCAAACATGTCCTTTAGTTGCCAATCATCATAATGTTCCGTAGGCTTATTTTCTTTGTGATAGTCACGTAAATAGCCTTGAATATCGAATGAAAACCCTGCACTTTTAAACATATGATTTCTAAGTAACATGAACGAATAATCCTTACCTTTAAAGAAAGTTTCATGATTCATCAACGATTGTCCATCAAAAATATCGTTTGTGATTTTATGATTTTTTTCTTTTATAACTTCCAATTTCCCTTTATTATCAGTTCGTACAACTTTTATTTCATCTTTTACTTTGAACTTAGATTCTAAATCATTCGTGATAAAAATGTTCTCAACATCAATATCAACAGTAAATTCAATTTCACTACCTATTAGTGATTCGTAGGCTCGTAAACTTACAAGATCGACTGGCGCACCTTCTTTAATCGAAAAGCCCATTCGTATCCATTTTTGAATTTTCTCCAATAGTGTTTTTTTGATGAAAAGTACCTCACCTTTACGGCTTTTTGATGATGATCTTGAAAATTGAAAATATTCCACTCCATTAAGTGTAAATCCGTTAGTGTATAAGTATGTACGTAAGTATCCAGTGGATTTCTCTTCCCATTCTTTATTTTTAGATATGTCTATATCCTTTATTTTTTCATACCGTTCATTCTTTGTTTCTAGTATTGTTGTTAGTTTTTTCAACTTCTTTTCATTAGTCACAACAGATATACGTTTTTCAATTCCTTCAATATCCGATAGTAATTGTTCAATAACCATTTCCAATTTCAATACCTTATTATCAAATTTAACATTTATTAAATCGTCACTTAGATATTTCCATTTTATTGGATTCTTCTTTGTACCTTCTAAAATAACAGTACGCTTTTTAAACTCACGCATAGTGTCTAATTTCATTGATAATAATGAGTATGGCATCATACCAGTGTAATCTGATTTTACATATTCTCCTCTCTCTGAATGTTCAAATGCTTTACTTGCTTGAATACTTCTAATATGAATCCCTTTGTTTTCCTCTTTTACCATGTAATACTCCCTTTCTATATTTATTTTTGGAAGGGACATAGTGTCACTTCTAAATCATCTTTATTTTTAAGTGTGAGATTATGTCACTGTTAAAACTAAAATACCCCTGCTTAAAATTTTAAGTGCCCTTTTGTTTGGTTTCTGTTTTTTCTGAAACCAATTTAGTGTTCCCATTTTCGGGATTGCTAGTGACCTGCTCTTAGTTGGTTTGTCTTTTTTGACTAACCAATACAACATGTCATTCTCAGCGACACGTCTGTTGTACCAGACATATTTTATTTCGCAATCATGGACGGTGACCGCAATTATGCTCATTTAACTCCGACATAATGCCTGAGTTAAACATGTGTCATCATAAACAGTTCTAATTGGACGGTTAACAATTGTAGTTACTTTATTAAAATGAGCAGTACCTACAATCCCCATTGCTCCTTTAACTTCGTAAGAAACTTCATTTTCCCACCATTATCACCTGTTATATCTGGATGAAACTTCTTCGATGCCATACGATAGATTTCATGCAGCATCTTTTTTTCTTCTTCAGTGTAGTTACTTTGTGAAGTAAATGAGTAACTACTGCTACCTCCACTTGAATAATTACTGTAGGTACGCTTGAAACTTTCCTCGTAACTACGTCTTGCATATTCCTCTTGAGCTTTCTTCTTAATTGTTAATTCTTCCAAGTACTCAGGATTGCGAAGCTTTCCAAATACGTCATAACAATACTTATATTCTCCATGACCATACTCTTCATCAAATTCTTTCTCTTTCCTTCTGTGTTTGTCTAATATAACTTTTTGTAGTATTTTGGCTTTATACTCCTCAGTTTGCTTAAACTCCTTTTCAATTTGTTGTGTTAATGGATTGATTTTTTTATTTAAAATCTCATAAAATTCATCTTCAGTAATTTCCATTTCCTTTAACCACTTATCCAATTTATCTTGCATATAGTAGTCACCGTACCAACTATTAAGAAAATCATAGTAGCCCATTGTACAGATAACCCATTGTTTCTTTTTGACCTTTCCATTCTCTCGATAGCTGTGATGAATACTAATTTTATAAGCATCTAAAACAGGACGTTCAAAGCGTTCATCACTATATGTATAACCATATGATGTTTTACTCTCACCATTAAATGACCAAGTTGTCTCTGTAACTTTGATTTCTTTTCGTTCGCCATATTGGTTAGGCTTCTTCTTTTTCACTTTTTGAATCACACAATAAATAAAAATTCCTCCTTTTGTAGTTACCTCTTCTATTTGTCTAGTAACTACGTTTTGTTATTATGGTGAAAATCTAAGTTCAAAACATGGATAATACTTTTGATTTGTAAGTATCGCTAAATTCGCTATTCGCAAATTTGCTCTACTAACAACTAAAAACTATTATCTTCGACTATTTAATTTCCCAATGTTCCCTATTCGGTCACATAGTAAAATTAAATAGTCGTATATGTATTTATTCTTTTATTTGGGTAATCCTCGTCAAATTATGTAATTATCTATATATAAGAAAAATGTATGTTTTGACGAGATTTTAATGTTCTATGTTATTAACGATTTCCCAATATCGTACAGTTACAGTTTTACCATCCAACCATTTATCACTTCTTTTTGAAAGGATATTATAAGGTAATTTCCGGTCTTTTAAATTACCATTTAATGTATTTATCCCTAATGTACGAGCATTCAAGCCATTCTTTTTAAAGACTTCTTTTAATTTTGCTTGCTGCTCTTTCAATAACCTTTCACCAACAACAGATTCCAAGTACTGATCTAGAGTTTGTTCTTGCGTTTCCTGTTTGATAACTTCATATTCCTTTACCTTTTCAACTGGAAGTTTTAATTTATCTACCACAAAACGTTTATAACCTATACCTTTAATTTCATTTTTATTTCTATTTATTCCGATCACCTTCTCTTTCATCTCAAACAAATCCATTTGTAATTGTTTGGCTGTCATGTAGCCCAGTTCATTTAATTCCCATTTCTTTTTATCAAAGTCGTAAAATATGTATTTATTAATGTGTTCCCGATTGGAGCCATATTTAATAACGTATTGGTTATGATCGTATTGAAATAAATCCATTTCCTTCAAATCTTTAGATTTATCAATTAGATTCATCTCACGTCTGTTAAATTTTCTAATATAATATGTACAAGTGTCATTTAAACCTTCTATGTATTGCTTATCTGATTTAGTTATTTTTCTTTTTCTTCCCAAACATTGAGCTAGTTGATTATGATTAAAGATTGAAGCTACTATATATTTTATCGAGTAATCTTTCAATGTGATTCCAACATCTAGTGCTGAGGTTGAGATTAACAGTCTTGTTGTAAATGTTTCATTTTCTATTTTGCAGGACTGGCTATTTAATATATCTATCGCCTCTTTATCTTTACTAAATTTAGAGCAATAAAATACGGCATCATCTTTATATTTGAAATAGAGTTTTTTACATGCATCCAATGAATTAATAAAGACTATAATTTTATCGTTTGTGTTTTGCATCAAGTCATCTACTATGTATTCTATGTCAGCTTTCTTATTAAAAAAGTAAATATCATAAACATAGTCATACGACTTTGGAATGTAGTAGTAGTTATCTAAAGACACATGCTTTTCTTCGATTAAATGTCTAAATAGAGTTTTAGCTGTTGCACTCATAAATACCTTCTGTGCAGAGTGTTGCATAATCCACTTAAAACTTAAATCTGTGTATTTACTAATGCCTTCAGTGAAATGTTGGCATTCATCCAAAACAATGTAATCGTATTTATTAGCAAAAACAGGACTCAAATCCGTTACCTTATTTTTAATACATGACTCAATATGTTGATATGAGTTGACAGTTACATTAAATAATATTTCGTCATCTACTTTCTTCCTTATTTCTTTTGTTAATGCATCACGACTAGATAAAATCAATATTGTCTTAAATGGATCTAAGCATACGTGCGCTAGTTTATCTAAAATCAAACTCGTTTTGGCTGTCCCGGTACCTGCATCTAAAATTATATTCCCTTTCCAATTTTTAATTTCTTGCTCTGAAATCACATCAGTTAAAAAGGCATTACTGTTAAATTTTTTGACTATGAAACTTCTCCTCCTCTGGTCATATTCCTTTTCTTGGTATTTCCAAGGGATATAATCTACATTATTTTACCCAAATCTATTTACATACTTTTTTTAAGATGCTATACTGAGTACATCTTAATCCTATATGTATAAATTTATCCTCTATACTATATATAGGTAAATTTTAATCTATCACCTTGCATATTAAAAAGCAAGGTTATTTCCCATTTCCATACTGTTCATTGTCTTACATTCTAATAATAATAGCTTCACCATCAAGTAGCTAGTCAGGTTACTAAAAAAAATTAATAAATCACCTTTCCCCACGTGTGGAGAATTTTCCCCCATTTTTGGTGGAAGACCTAGATATTGATTTACTCTATCCCTGATAATACTGCAAAACTATCCAATCAGCTAGTCGATTCCAAATACTCAATTTGCTTAAACTAGTAAATAATGTTAATATATTAATTGGATAAGAAGAGGGGGCGTTAACCCCGACTTCCTTAGTTCGAACCATTCTTCTTGCGCTTTGCTGGCGGTTGAGAAGTTTGGTTCTTTTTAAACGAGAAGGTTATAAGCGTCTAACGACCCCAAATCGTTATACACTTCGTTTATGACTTTCTCAAATTGTTCTTTATTGTCAATTTCCAAATAGCTAGAGTAATATTGTTCAATTTCATTTAATTTATCGTCCATATTACTGTGCCAAATCTTCAACTGTTGTGTCAGTAATTTTGATTACTTCTAGTTTTGAAGCAATGAAATTTTCATCATTAATAAAAGTAAAGTCTTTGATTGTGATGTTGTCTGGAGTAAAAAGACTTTCAAATTGATCAGTAGCGTGGTCTGGACTATACCCGTATACATCAAAATTAAAAGCAAAAATAAATTCTGTTAAGCCATCCTCTTCTAACGTTTTGAAGGAAATCGGCAATAGTTTGTAATCTATCTTTTTTAAGCCATCGATAGATAATTTAAAACCCTCAAATTTGTAATTCAAATTATCTGATTTATATAGGAAGTTCAACTCCCCATCCATACCTTCTATAAATTTTGGAATATCCCCTTTTACAATTACTTTTAATGATGCGAGTTGCTCGTATTTTTTTGGAGTTTCATCGTAATGTGTGATCTCTTTCACCAGATACTCATGATCAAACTCGAATAATATTACGTCACAATCAAAATCCATATTGTAAGTATCCATATCGCTTAATGTAAAGTCTTTGATCACAACGTCACCATCTAAGGTTCTTCGCATTTTATCTGTAGCTTGTTCAGCACTATTTGCAAATATGTCAAATGCGATAAGTGCATCAATGACACCAATGTTGTAATTATCCTTTAACACCGTGTATGATGCTTCTTTCACCTCAAATAGATTGTCGTCCCCATCTACCTTTACTATAATCCTATTAAACTTATTATCACAGATTAATGATGCATCACGATTTAATAACTTAACACCTTGATAATCGGTAAAATTTGATTCAACTACGATTTTAGTAGTGACCAATAAATTATACTTCTTCGTTCCTCTATAATTTGGACTTAAAACGCTAAAATGGCTGCTCATAAATGAACTCTCCTTTTTGTTTATTATTTACTCTCAATTTAAAATTACTTTCAATAATAATTAGCTATTTCGCTAAAATCATTTGACCTAAAATAACTTAAATGCTATTATAAAGACATAGTTAAATAAGACTTTAAAAAAGCCTAGAAACATTGCATTTATTCCGTTCCCCAACGTCAAAATGTATTATATTAGGTTGTATTTTTTATACTTATCTTTAGCAAATAAGTTAGCTTATAAACACAGTTTACTAGCATAAAAGCTATTTGTCAACATGTAGATAGCGAAAAAGTCAGTTCTGTACTTTGTAAGCCTTAGAAAGGTTGATATAAATGAGTTTAGTGGAGCGAATTAAAAATTTGTGTGACGAAAGAAGCACTACTTTTGCAGAAGTAGAAAGGAGAATAGGAATCTCTAATGGTCAAATACGCCGTTGGGACACTTCTTCTCCTAAAGCAGAGAACTTAGAAAGAGTAGCTGATCACTTTGATGTATCAACTGACTATCTTTTAGGACGGAGTAATCATAAAAGATATTATGATTTGAAAGTAAATAATCAGAGTGATGTCGATAAAAAAATTCAAGAAATACTAAGCGAATTAGACGAAGCAGATAAGGGATTATTGATCGCCTCCATAGAAAACACTCTACAATTAGCCAAACAATTATCGAAGAAAGGTAAGCCCGAAATATAAAAAAAGCGCAAACCTATTAATGGTTGCGCTTTAGGTATTTCTTAAATTATAGAGTCTTGATAATATTCAATTATATATTCATATTCTTTATTTAAGTAAGCTTTACCAGTTAATAACCTTTCACAAATACCAGAAATAACATCTTCAAATTCATCAAGAGAATCATATAAAGGGATTTCTTGGTTAAGATCATCCCTCCCATATTTAACTAACCTCTTGAGCTTTACAACCCTCTCTATTTCTTTTAGTAAATCTCTATTAATTCTATAAAAAACTGCGTTTACATTAGCAGATTTTTGTAATACATCTTCTTTAAACTTCAATAAATCCTCACTGACTCCTATTGCATGGTAATACTCTTTCTTTTTCAAGAAGTTTTCAATTAATTCAACCTCTTGCATTTTTTCAAGAACAAAATCCATATTTAAACTAACTTTTGGAAACTCATTCTGTTTTGTTTTCTTTTCCTGATTTTTTATTGTTAAATAAACGCCACCTAATGTTAATGAGCCACTGATAATACCACTAAGAACACTACCAATAAAAGTAGCATAAAACCCTATCCAAGTACTATTGTTAGACACCTGAAATCCCCAATCTGCGCTAGCTATATAATTCACAAATATAGGAAATATGATAATTGAGATAATGAAAATCGTTACACTAATCATTATATACTTTTTCTTTAAATACATTATTATCACCCATAACTTTCTCAAAAAATACACTTATATAACCTACTAACAATGAACCCTTTTACTGTGTTTACTTGAATGAATTTTACTCATTAGACTTATATATCTCATAAGTACTTTTTGATTCGGATATTCGTTTAATTACCCTGTATACTCTATCTTCAGTTGAAAGCACTGCTATTGAATCTGACAAAAAGTATTCTAATTTTAATTCTTTTTCAATATCATTGTTTTCTAATAAGTTGCTCAAGTTATCATTTTCTTCAATAAATATGTAATCAACAGGTTTATTTTCTGATAACAAAGAATAAATGAGTAATATTGCTATCACAAACATAACGACTAGGTATTCTGTTAAACTAGTCAAAATCATCTTAATATCAGCAATATATCCATAAGCTAACATTGTTAGAGTTAGAAGTAAGAAAGTTAATGTTATGTAGTATTTTGCTTTAGTATTAAATTTATAAATCAAAGAAAGCTTCCCTAAAATAATCCTCAACCAATGAAGCCATCTAAGGCTAGCGCTTTTAATAAAAATGTACTCTAAAAACAATACTATATAGCTTAGTATCATTCCTAAAGTAAATATGAAGAATAGAACAACAACTATTCCACCAAAAATAGGAAGTAATATTGCTTCATAGGCTAATATAAATGCTAATGAGCAGTACATAGGAATAATAATTAAAAATACACTTATATTTTTTTTTAATTTAATCACTGCAAATTTATCTCTTGGTAAGAATCTCATATCAAATGAATCGTAAGATAGCGACGTATAAAAAGATATAAATACACTGCGGATACTAATTCCACCAAAGATCAAAGTCAATAAAGGTATTAATGTACCCATCTTTTCTATTATTTCTTTTATCAACAAATATCCCAACTTTCAACAATAAAGTAGTTCAATGAATCTAATTCTATTATACTACAAGAAAATTTTGTATTAATAGGATTATTATGAATATTTGTGTCGACATACTCCTTTCACAATCCCTATCATTAAATAATTAAAGGAGGACTAAATTTAGCCCTCCTTGTTCTTTATATATCCATATTGTTTAGTGGATTAAACTTATTATTCTGTTCATAGAGTGCCGTTCCCCACAACGCTAAATACTTTTCTGTCATCGAAATCGAGGAATGTCTAAGTATCTTTTGAAGCGAAAACACATCTCCACCAGCTATAATATATCGGTGTGCAAATGTATGTCTAAATGTATGAGCAGAAAGTCGTACATCTTTAAAGTTCATCACTTCTTGTAACTTCTTAAATACTCCCTTACAGGATTCATACGACATCTGCTTACCGTCTCTGTGTACGAATACGTAGTCTATTGGAGAATTGAAGTAACGATTATAGTATTGTTTTAATTCCATTAGTTCATTATAGACTTTTTCAGTTAGTGGTACTGTTTCTTGTTTTCGGCTCTTTCCGTATACTACGATATGTTTAGAGTGAATGTCAGTCCATTTAAGTCCTCTCATTTCCCCTAATCGTACGCCTGTTCCAAGTAGCGTCAGAATTATTACCGTATTCCTGTACGCTGTAAACTCATGGTCTTTACGTTTCATACGTCTGTAATATCGGAGCATCTGACGAATATGCAAGTCGTTAAAAACTTCTATACGTTCATCTGTGTGCTGTTTCTTTAATTTGAGACATGGATTGTGCTGTACAAACTCATTCTCTAACAGATGGTTGAAGAACGCTTTAAGACATTTTACCTTATTGTTAATTGTGTTAGGGCTATTGCCTTTCTCGTTCTTACAATACATCAAATATAATCGTAGCGTATTTGTAGAGATGTCTTGAACGTCTTGAATGTTATTCTCTCTCAACCATTCTTGGAACCCTCTAAAAAAACTTCTGTAGTTTATGAGCGTAAATTCGCTCGCATTCATTAGTTCTCTTTCATCCATAAAGTCTTGGACAGCAAATTTAATTAACATAAAAACACCTTCTCCAATTTATTAGATAATCAGAAAAGGTAATCTACTGCTACATATTCCTAAAATTGCTTTAAACGTTAATATATCAACCTTTTTGAAAGTTATATTAGTATGATTCCTCGTAGGGTTATGGTGTGTACTCATAATAGGCAGGTATCCTGACTCATGGTCATCGCTTCTTTTCCCCTTCCCGTTGAAAACAGTGGTATTTGAAAAGTCGCTCACATTTACAGTTGCGGGACAGTGTCGGAATTGCACCGACTTCCCTTTTCAGCAAATTGCACGCAATTTACACCTATTATTACACGCTATTCAGTTGTATAGGAATTGAGTTTCCTATTAGATTATTAAAATCAATTGTAAAGGAGAGTAATTTAGAAGTCAATTATTGTTAGTTTTCAAGAGAATATTTAATCATATCATTAAATCATATTAAGGTATTACCCGAAAATTATGCAAAGTTCATCACCGTTCTTCATTGAGGCAATATCAGCCTTTTTTCACAAGTTTCTTTAATAAGCTCAAATTCCCTTTCTATGCCCAATTTTCCTTCTCTATTTCACCTTCTGAAACCCAACAATCCTGCTTTGCGGAATAGAGGAATTATGCTCAATAACAAATACCTTAGAAAAATGATCATAGTAGGATTTGTCATGTGCTTTTGGAGATAGAATGATTAGCTTTCGATTTAGCTCTTTGGCGTATAAATGAAATACTTTGTCCTTTCGTTCATCATCTAATGCGCTGTCAAATTCATCAAGTACTATATAGCTAGGTGCAATTGATAAATTTTGTAATAATGCAAGGGCAAAAAGCAGCGAACTTAAAGATTCTTCTCCACCAGAAACACCTTTACCCACTTTGCCATTGCGTGCTTTTAAGCTCACATCCTCCATCGTGCCCTGATGACCGATTTTTCGCGCTTTAACATAAAGTAAATATTTTATGCGTCCTGATTTCTCTTCAATTCTCTCCTTGTCAATAAGTCCCTCAAAATGAAAGATGTCCATATATTTTTGGAACAGCAAATTGATTTTTGTTAAATACATATTAATCGTGGTTTCTAGCTTATCCTCTAGCTCTGTCGCACGAATCGCGTTTGTTTCAAGAAGTATTTCTGCACTTGCTAGATCTGCATTTTTACGCTCATAATCTTCTTTCATTTTTTCATAATTTGTTTCAGCATATATATTCACTTTTTCCGAACGTGCTGCTTCGAACGCTGCTACAGCTTTCTCATTATCACTAATTAATTTTGTTTTAGACCAATTCATTGAAATCGTTTCATCCACTACACACGATTCGCCTGGTAAAATATGCTCTAATTCGTTTATTTTAATCATCAAACTTGTTTTATCAGCATCTAATTGCTCCATCTTTTCGTTTGTTTCTTTCATTTTCAATTGATAAGCGGTTAAATCACCACGAATTAATTCAGCTTCCATTCTCTTACTTTGTAAGTTTAAGTTTTGCTGACGTATAATACTGTTTTTCTCTTCAAATTCTGTTGTTAACTGACTGAGCTCTACTTTAAGCTTGCGTATCGATTGCTGCAATTCTCGCAAAGCTGTAGCTAATTGCTGCAACTCAATTTGTTGTTCTGCTACTGCTCCTAACTCTTCATAGACGAGACAGGCCTTCTCCAATTCATTGAGTTCATATAAATTCCCTGCGATATTCTTTCTTATATTCTCTAGATGCGCTTCAACGCTATTTTGCTCGTCATCAATATCCAATAATTGCTTTACAAAATCGTTTATTTGACTTTTAAAAGCATGTAGCTCATTCTCTTTTAGCAATATACTTTCTGCTTGCCTAATTATTCGCAAATAGCCATGTAATTGATTGATTTGCTCTATTGTATCATCGTATTGCCTATTTACTTGTATTTGTCGTTGTTGTAGTGCTTCTAGCCTACCCAGTTGCTCCTGCAATGTTTGCTGAATCGCTACATCACTTAAAATAAATTGCAATGGTTCTTGTGCTCCTCTACGACCGCGCTTATCAACAAGTACCCCTGACTCAATTTGTGGCATTGAAGTGAAAAATTGCTCAATCCACCATAATGCTTTATTGGCATAGTTTTGTAGAGACTCTGCTAGTTCATTACGCATCTGCAAGCCTAAATGAGGGATATTGACAACGATACGATTTGGAATGAGCTGCTTTAACGATACATAATATACATCATTCAATGGTTGATAGCTTGAAGCATTGTAAAATATAGCATATTTAATAGTTTCTATTTTTTCTTCTAGCTTTAAAGGCACACCAGGCATCAATTCAATTAAATCGCGTAATGTATACGCTTCAATGCCCAGCTTCTGTAAATGATTTAAGCCTTGTTGCTGGCGTTCAGACCTTACTCGATTTTGCTGAAGCTGTTGGATTGTTTTTTGAAGTGTATTTATTTCTGACGTTAACAATTGGTTTTGTTCTAATAACTGATGCTGCTTTTTGTTTGCTGCATCTAATTGACCTGTAATATAGTTGCTGTTCTTATATAAATGCACCGCTTTACGTGCGTCTACAATATCCTGCTGTAAATTCTCAAAATGCACAGTTACGCGTGCTTTTTCATCTCTCACTCTTTTGTCGTTTTCTTTTAATTGCTGTTCCTGCGTCTTTAGCTTATTTCGCTCTTCTTCTAATTGGTAGAGCAATTGTTTTGTTGCGTCACGCATTTCAAATGTTGTTTTTTCATCAAAACGTAATTGCTTTGCCTTATCAGAAACCGTCTCTAATTGATTCCCTAGCTGATGATAGTCATTTTGTAAGCTTTTTTCCTGCTCCTGTAATTCTTTGAATTGATTTTTCTTCCATGTAAGCAACTCTTCTATTTTTACTACTTCTTCTCGCAGCTGCTCTAAATTTTTTTGCACCATATGTTGTTCTTGAATGCTCGTTTGCTGCTCTATCAGCATATTTTCATGCTCTTCCTGCAATTGCTGACGGTTGGCCTGTGAAACCTCCCATTCATTTATATATTTTTGTAGTAGTACACTCGTATAAGAATAATGCTGACGACCATAATCAATAAGTCGTTTTTTATTGTTTAAAAAAGCAGTAAGCTCATTTTCTGCTATCGTTAAATTATATTTAGCTGTTTTCACAATAGACATCAAATGCTGAATTTCCCGCTCCACTTCCTTCACATTTTCTAAAGCTACCTCCCAATCTTTTTGCATCTCTGCAATATTAAACATATTGCTAAATTGTCGAAATCGTTCCTCTGGGTTCATCGCAGCAAATTGATTGACTTCTTGTTGATACCAAATGAGATGATATAAATCTGGGTCAATTTTATATTTAATTTGTAAATCTTCCTTATAAGCACTAAAATTGCGCCCTACAGTTTGTCCAGAAGTATAGGTGATACAGTTGGTTAACGTATCCTCAGTTTCTCCTGTTACTATTCGGTATTCTTTTTGTAAAGCACCATTTTTGACAGCTTGATGCACAATGAGTTCAAACGCAATAAACGGAGGTGCATCGATGCGTGTCGCTCCTTCATTTTTAAACAGTAAAGACAATTTTGCGTTCCATGCTTCATTCGTCTGTAAATTACTTGAACGCAAACCCTCTACATCTACTTTTGCAGAATACAAGATAGCACCGATACAAAATGTTAATGTCGATTTTCCAACACCATTCGGTCCTGTTATTAATATGTGTTCATCGCTTTCACCAAGCACAATCCGTGTCGGCGAGTAATCACGTACACCTTGTATTTTTAACACGTAAGGAATCATTAATCCTCCTCCTCAACATGTAAATTATAGCGATTAAAAAATTTCATCACTTCTTCTTTATTTAGCTTTGTCTCCTGCGCAAATTCCACTGTGCGACGTAAAAATGATTCAGAAAATAGATGTACACCAATTGTTGTTAACTGGTATGCCTCTTCTGAAGATGCTTCATAATCTTCGACAGCGCCTACCTTTTTCAATTGATCAATATTGCTCTTCATTTTTCGATTTGCATTTAATGATTCATGCCCAAAATCGACTAAAATTTGATGCAATAATGTAAATGCATGCCCTAACACTTCTTGCTGGTAAAACATATACAGTAAAATCGCCAATGCCTCGCTACTCAATGTAGATTTTGCGTTATTCGCTGTGATGCGCATCATAACAACAATGCGATCACGACGCTCATCATAAACAATTTTGAAATAGCGATTTAAAGCCCCATTTATCCGGTCTATAAAGGATTGAAAAGCACTGTCATCATTTTTAATGCCTAATAATTTTTCTAACTCTTTTCGACGTAATCCATAATTCGCTCCTTTAATGGAGGCAGATGAGGAAAATAGCAGTTGCATAAAGGTCAATTCTTCCTCTGTCGTTAAATAACCCTTAAGATGATCAATCATCGCTAGAGAGTTTATGTACGGTATATCGTTTGTCGTCATCGTCAACCCATTCCCATTCTTTCTCAAAATTTTTCGTTTCAGTTTTAGGTGTTCTGTCTATTTTTTTACTACTCGTCAATGCAGAAACGGCGAGCATTGATAAGATTGCATCATGCCATTTATTCGAGCTAGATTGTACAATCAATTCCTCGATTTCACTCTCTCCATGTTTGTCTAAATAATTATCAATTTGCGTCGTATCAATTTGCGCCTTCGTCATTTGCCATGCTGCTATCTCAAACATTTCCTCAATCGAGTTGCCTACCACTTCAACGTCACTATAGGCTGGATCGTCTAGCTCGACAATATCGCCCTCACGCTTTGGCTCGTAATTTTCTAAATAATGCACAGCATCTTGAATATCCTGCCCCCCAATTGGCGCAGCAAATTTTATCGGCATCCATAAGCCATCGAATGTTTCCCCCTCATACTGATTTTGCTCCATAAAGCTAAATATATCATGTGCTGTCGGAATATTAGCATGTAGCGGTGGATTATACATTGACAAAATAAAATTTCGTACCTTTTCAGGGGAAATAGCCTCTTCCGTTGGCGTTAATTGCATATTAACGAAACGCACATATTTTGTTAGTATACTTAAACTTAATGTTGTGCCCTTTGTAATAGCTGCCGTCCCACGATGCATCAAATTACTCATCACTAGGCTTTCCTCTACAGTTTGGAATTGTGCTAAGCGCTCCGTCATTTTCTCTTCTAGTTCCAGCATCAATTGATTTATTTTTTCTAACTGCGGTAATGCATTTCGGTCAGCCAAAAATTCAAGCTGCCTTTTTTCTAATTGCTCGATTGCTTGATCTACATTATAGATCATCGACGCAATCTTATTGCCACCTGAAATTCCTTTATCATCATACGCTGCACTAATCTCTGCATCTCGCCTCGCTTGGAATAATGAACGTCCAATATCATCTTGTAAATAATAAGCAAGTGCATCGTTACCCATACGAATTAAGCCATCCATCATACGCTTGCCGCGGTCCATTAACTTAATTTGTCGTGTCTGCCTTACAACCCAATTATTGCGCTCTAAAATATGCAGCACACGCTGAATGTATTGAATTGTTGGTGGCTCCAAATCATCTCCATATGTATGGCGATACCGGTAATAAAGGGTATCTTCATTGTCGATAGAGTCACCAATGCCTAATGATGCCTCGTTCAATAATTGTATAATATTTAAAAAGCGAATAATTTCCATTGGTGAATCATACATCTTTTCTGTGCTTAAATCCTTCAACACTGATGACAGTGACGCTAAATCTCGCATTGATTTCATAAATTCAGCGGAAAAATAATCACTATGGAATATCGAAATTGATGCATTTATATCCACATTTTCCATTCTTTCACTCCCCCCAATTGCTGCTCCTGCTCATGTAGGTTTTCATGCTGAAGCCATTGCTCATAAGACACAATATCCGTAAATATTTGCGAATTTCGTCCAATAATTTTATATGAACAAGTAAGAAGATTAATTGCATTTTTGGCAATCGTTAACCCAGCCCCATCATAATCCGTCCAAATCAATACTTGCTGAATCGAACTATTAAGAAGCTGTTTGATAAACTGCTTATGAGCAGAACGAATTTGCCCATCCAAGCAAAGCACAAATGATTGACTCTCTCGTAAAAATGCACTTTCTGTCGCCATTCGTGTTAAAATAGCTCGATTTTCTACAAGCCATAGCGTTGTGCTAGCAGTTGTATATGTTGTCTGTAATATTGCATTATCTGTCGTTGCATGCACTGCTCCCAGTTGATAGGTAGCAATTTCTGATTGTGCATGCCCAGCAAAATAAATCGGCACAATTTTTCCAGAACTAACAAGTCCATATGACGGTGCATCAATACCCAATTGTGCAAGGTGCGCCAAAAACTCCTCTCGTTCCTGGTCAAACATTTTTGAACCACCGATTCGATCCTCATATGTCGCACCAATCTCTTTAAAATCAAATAAGTCCTTTTGCTGTGTAAGTTGATAAAATGCGATACAAAACTGCATAAACTTAAATTGTTTTACACGACTCCACTGGCTAGGCAGTAATTCGATTGATAGTGCAGATCGAAACTGTTTAGTCATTTGCAAAACTTCTGCTTGTCTCCATAACTGCTCTAGTTGTAACTCATATTGCTGCTGTTCTTTATTTTTACATTGTTCAAGTGCGTAGATATAGTTTGGTCCCATTCGATAAACATCATCTTTGACGCTTATGCCGTCTACATGGTAACAAATTTCACGAATAACCCATCCCGCCTGAAGCCAATTATGAATCGTTTCAAATGGTTCATCCAGCTGACGTTTAGCTTTCGGAGAAAATTTGTATTTCATAAGCTCTTGTGGTATGTCTATTTCATAAGATGGCTGCTTTGTCACTTTTATTTGAGAAACTTTTTTGTAAATACGTGCAGATTGTTTCACAACAGTTAATGTTTGAATGCTCCCTTGGTCTTCAACCTTATCAATTTTCTCACCTGCCTTCAAAACTACTTGGTGAATAAAATCAATCACTTTTTTTTCTTCGTATTGCATCAAATATCCTCCTTTTAAAGCTTCCATGATACAATATATTGTTTTATTATACTATTTTGCTGAAATTATTTCTTTGGGAGATTCTGCATTGGGAGTTATTTTATCAAGAGTTGCTTTCTATATTTAACTAGTAATCTAAAACAGACCTTGTCAAGTTGCTAGACTCTCCATTTAAAGTAGAGAATCCCTGTGAACCTTGGTTACCTTCAAATTGATATTTATGAAATAGTCCTGATAAAACGTAACGAATTTCAGATTTTGCCGAAACATAGATCCTTACTGAGATTATAAAAAATTCATGTACTTGAATCTCTTTGTTAATTCTCATTTTTATTTTCTGTGATTTGAACAAATCAACAGCACAATTCTTTACACTCTTCACAAAGGATCTTTCCATTTTTCACCCCTATTTCTTTTGCACAACAAAAAAGCCTCTCATAAATGGAGGGCACTTTAAAACTAAAAAAGTCGATTTGCATCACATTTTTTGTGACAAATCGACTTTTTCAGTGTTCTCGCATAAATACGGGCTTTTCATAATCATAAATTTGTTAAAGGTAATGGACCATTCTATTTATCATTATAAAAACGCTATAAATTTCATTCTTTATCATTTATAGTAGAAGAATCTCAAAATTCACATTTCCTTAGTTTCTTATATTATGTGATTAAGCTTGAAATCGCTGTGTAAGCTTCTGTAAATTTTCTGCTTGCACACATAAATCTTGTGATACTGTATTGACTGCTTGCATGGAGGCGCTTTGCTCATCCACCGATTGTAGAACAACTTCTGTATATTGTGATAACTTATCCATTCCAGTTGCAATTGTCATAACAGATTTTGTCACCTCAACAGCACTGCCTGAAAGCTCCTCAGCCGTAGCAGAAATATCCTCCAGCTGACTCGTCATTTTACTTACATGCTGAGAAATCGTACCAAATGACTTTGTTGCTTCATCAATGACATAGACACCCTGCTGAACATTTTTTAAATCTTCTTCAACTGATGACGCAACCTGTGCTGTATCATTTTCAATTCCAACAACTAGTTCAACAATTTGATGCGCTGAATGTTTGGATTGCTCTGCTAATTTACGAACTTCCTCTGCTACCACTGCAAAGCCCTGACCATGTTCTCCAGCCCGTGCTGCTTCAATCGCTGCATTTAATGCTAGTAAATTCGTTTGATCTGTAATGGTTGTAATCATATCAATCATAGATTTGATATCCATCATTTTATTTGTTAACTGTTGCATTAACTGACTTGTTTTTTCAGTTGAATTCGAGATAAATTGCATCTGATTTTTAGCCACATGTAAAATTTCTGCACCGTTCCCTGCAACATCATTTGCTTCCTTTGCATGATCGAAAACATCTTGCGTTGCTACAGTAATTCGTTCGATGCCATCAGCTGTTTCTTGCATAGCCACCGCACTTTCATTGGCTGATTGAGCCGCATACTTAAGTCCATCTGACGTTTTCTCCATTTGCGAATCGACTTCATCAACAGCCATCGTAATTTCATTTGTACTGGCAGATAGCTCCTCTATACTTGCAGATAGGTCTGAAGAGCTATTGGCAATTTTTTGTGTAATAATTTGTAATTGTTCTTTCATCTCTAAGAATGCTTTTGTTAACGCTGAAATTTCGTCATTGGAATTCACTTCAATAGGAGCAGTATGCAAATTTCCCTCAGCTATTTCCTGAGCAGATGCTGCTAATTGGTTGATAGGCTTAATTATTTTATACTGTACATAGACAATATAGGAAAATGTCATTGTAATTCCTAGTATTGTTAATAATGTGGATAACCAATCCAATGATGTAACATTTGCAAGGTCTATGACTAATATAATAATCATTAGAACATTTAAAGCAGAAAAACCAATTATACTTCTTTTTCGTAAACTCATACTAATTTCCCCCAACTATAATAATATTCCAATGTAGTTATTATAGTTGAATTTTCCTTCGATTCACAGAAAAAAGCCCCACTATTGTAAGATTTAAGTCATATTAAAAGCACTTTACGCTTGGCAAAGTGCTTTCATAATCTATTATTTCAATTTCATAATACTTGACCCTGCAATACCAGGATGTGTCATTTCATATGGATCTAAAATTAAGTCCAATTGTTCAGTTGTTAGTACCCCTGCTTCTAAACATAGTTCACGAATTGAACGACCTGAAAGGATTGCTTCACGTGCAAGACGAGCAGCCACTTCATAACCGATATGTGGATTTACAGCTGTTAGGACACCAACACTTTTCTCCACATATTCTTTCATACGTTCTTCATTTGCTTCAATATCTTTTAAGCAGTTTTCAGTAAATGCACGGAATACATTATTCATAATGCTGATGGATTGAATTAAGTTAAATACTAATACAGGCTCCATCACGTTTAATTCTAATTGCCCTGCTTCAGATGCAAGAGAAATTGTATGATCATTACCGATTACTTGGAAGGCAACTTGATTTAAAACTTCTGGCATCACTGGATTTACCTTACCTGGCATAATCGAAGATCCTGGTTGGCGAGCAGGTAGGATAATTTCTCCTAAGCCAGCACGTGGACCAGAAGCCATTAAGCGAAGATCATTCGCGATTTTAGATATGTTGATCATACAGATTTTTAATGCGCCAGATACTTCAGTATAAGCATCCGTATTTTGTGTAGCGTCTACTAAATGTGTTGCACCTTTTAAAGGTAATCCTGAAATTTCAGCAAGATGCTCATCAACAGACTTAATGTAATCAGGGAATGCATTTAAACCTGTACCAACTGCTGTTGCACCCATATTCACATCATACAGATTAGGGCGAGTTTGACGGATGCGTACAATATCACGGTTGATAACGCGGCAATAAGCTTCAAATTCTTGTCCTAATCGAATTGGCACTGCGTCTTGTAAATGTGTACGTCCCATCTTAATCACATGTGCAAATTGCTCTGCTTTTTGGTGGAATACCGTTTGCATATTATCCATTGTTAGCAGTAATTCATCTATTAAATTTAAAACAGCGATATGAATAGCTGTTGGGAAAGCATCATTAGTTGATTGAGACATATTCACATGGCTATTCGGGCTGATTGATTGATAGTCCCCTTTTTCTTTCCCTAAAATTTCTAGGGCACGGTTTGCAATTACTTCATTGGCATTCATGTTGATCGATGTACCCGCACCGCCCTGGATTGGGTCTACAATAAATTCTGCATCCCAGTTTCCATCAATCACTTCTTGTGCTGCTTCGACAATTGCCTCACCAATTTCTTTTGATAGTAGGTGTACTTCCATATTGCCCAATGCCGCAGCTTTTTTAACAATTCCCATTGCTTTAATTAAAGCAGAGTGAATTGTGTAGCCTGTAATAGGGAAATTTTCAGTCGCACGTAGCGTTTGAATCCCATAATAAGCATTTGCTGGTAATACGCGTTCACCTAAAAAATCTTTTTCTATACGTTGTGTTGACATCATTGTCGTCTCCTTTTATGCAATACTCACACTTGATAGTAGCTAATTAATGGCGGATTGTAAACAGTCATTTTTCAGTAAAATAAAAAAATCCTTTAAAAAAGTAAATTATTCGCTAAAAACCGAGCGCATTCTGTACGCTCGGTCTATTATTCCATATTAAAATGTAAGTGTAATAATAAAAGAAGCAAGTGATCAACTGCCCAACCTTACCGATAAATCCAAGCTTTCTTTTATTATTTATCTGAAGCGACAGTAAAACGACTATTTTTATGTGTTGGATTTTCAATTTCATCTACTACAGCTATCGCATAGTCCGCATAGCTCACATAGCTTTCACCAGCAGAGTTCACCAATAAGTGATCAGCACCCGCTTTGTAGCTTCCTGTTCTTGGACCTTCTGGATCAAAGAATGCAGATGGACTTAAGAAAGTCCAAGTAATTGATGATTGTTGTAAATCATATAGATTTTCACCTTGGTTTTTAGCTGTTGCATAAAACATTTCAGGAAAGTCTTGTGTATCCATTACGCGCACCGTTTTTTCTGGGTCTACATACAAGCTGCCTGCTCCACCGACAACAAATAATGTTGTATCTATGCCAGTCAGAATATCAATTAAATGACGACCTGCTTTTACATGCAATTCTTCCTGACCAAATGGAGCGCCAAACGCATTAATAACAACATCAAAGCCTTTTACATCCTCTTGCGTTAAGGCAAATACATCTTTCTCCATAATAGAAATATTATTTACCACTTTCGATGCAGAGCGTACGATGGCTGTTACATCATGACCACGTTGCAATGCTTCCTCTACTATTCTTTGTCCTGCTTTCCCTGTTGCTCCAATTACACCAATCTTCATTATGTGTTCCTCCTAGTTTATAGTTGTAACCAATTAAGTTACAGGTAGAGTACAAAAGATCGACTTCGTTTATAGACGAAGTTGATCTAGCACATCCTGTAAAGTTTGTGCTTGTAACTGTTCTTCCATTGCATGCCAAATAGATGTATAAACACCCTCCAATGTATGTTGGATTTTTCGACCCACCAAACAAGCTGGATTTGGCTCATCATGAATCGCAAAAAGCTGCTCTGGTCCATCAATTGCCTGGTAGATAGCTAATAATGTTAAATCTTTTGGCTCTACTAATAGCTCATAACCAGCGATGCCTGTTTGTGATGACAGCAATCCTGCTTTTTTGAGAGTACCTATCATGCGTCTTACCACAACTGGGTTTGTATTGACACTCCCTGCCATAAAATCAGATGTTAACTGACTTTTATCAGATGTAGTTGCAATGAGCGAAAGTATATGGATCGCTACCGAAAATCGACTGTTCACCATATGTATCACCACCTGTTGTAACTATTATAGTTACAGGTGTAGATAAAAGCAAGTAAACTGCTTTATATACACCTGCCTTTATTTTTTCCATTTGAATGCTTATTATTCTTTTCACTCGTGTAAACACGAAATCAATTTCGCCTTGGCGTAATTGCGTCCGGATTTTGAATTGTGCCCACACAATTCATCCCTTTGAAAATCCGTGACATCCGCCGGAGGCATTATCTTCATTCAGTAGGTGTTAGGACACCCACTGAAAAGAAACCAATACCTTATTCATCTCACCACCTGCAGAGGTGGGAGTCTACTGCTGAATGAAGATAAAATTTAACCTAAAAATAGAGTAAGACATTTACCGCATGTAAAGGTTCAAGTGAATTGGGCTACAAATTGAAATTCAACTTTAAATTTTCTTTACGTAAATAACTAGCTCTTGCCGGATTTCTCCATTGTCCTCATAAAAATCTAAGTTATGAAAATCATACTTAAAGTGACCTAATGGGAATGTTACACTCTCCCCTTGTGCTGCTGCTAATATGCCAGCCACATCCTGTGACACAATATGTAAAAGCTCTGTACCTGTAAACGTTTCTACAAATATCACGTTCATCTAAAACACCTCCTAGGCAATTATAACTTAGAAGGCGCTTACATTTATAATATATCCTCATGTCTTCTAAGACGAATTTCATCAATCACCCGCATCATTTTTTTAATTTGCTCCTGTGTTAATTTTGTAGAGATATAGGATTGCTCATGTTGTCGAATAGCATTTATTTCTGGTTGAGGCGAATGGATAGGCAACTTCCTTCTACATGGTTTTTCTCCTCTTCCATCTATTTGAAACATCATTAATCTCCTCACACTATTCACCTCTACATTTTTATTTGAGTCCTAAAGAGTACTCAACATTCCTAACTATTATTAGTATATATCCTATAATTGCCATATTCAATATAATGGAAAATTCTCTTCCAAAACTTTTGTCAACTTTTTCTACTAATGTCATTACTATTTTCCGGAAAGTTCAGTTAAAAAAACAGCAACCAAATCGGCTGCTGTTACAGTTAAACGGCGATGGGTGCTTTAATTGCTGGATGTGGATCATAGCCCTCAATTGTTAAATCTTCAAGCTCCATATCAAAAATTGACGTTTTATTCGGATTAATTTTCAAGGTTGGTAGGTCCTTTGGTTCACGAGAAAGCTGTTCTTTTACCTGCTCCACGTGATTTATATATATATGAGCATCCCCAATGCTATGAATAAACTCGCCAACTTCTAATCCACACTCATGAGCAATTAAATGTGTCAATAATGCATAGGAAGCAATATTAAATGGACAGCCTAATAGCGTATCCAGACTTCTTTGCATCAATTGACAGCTCAGCTTACCATCTGCAACATAAAATTGGAACATCACATGACATGGAGGTAATGCCGCTTTACTGCCTTTTGCTCCAGCGTCAATCACATCTTCTGGATTCCATGCATTGACAATGATTCGTCTTGATTCAGGATTATGTTTAATTTGATGGATTACATCCTGCAATTGATCAAGGCTCTCCCCTGTCGATGTTGTCCAATTGCGCCATTGCTTGCCATAAACATTCCCTAGTTCTCCATATTTACGTGCAAATTCATCGTCTGATAATACACGCTCGCAAAATGATGCTAGCTCTTTTTGATAAATCGCGTTAAACGATTCATCTATTAAACAACGTCTACCAAAATCGGTCATATCAGGACCTAAATAGTCGTCAGATTCAATCCACTTTTTAAAGGCCCATTCGTCCCAAATATGATTATTATTCTGTAATAAATATCGAATATTAGTATCACCTTTAATAAACCAAAGGAGTTCACTGGCTACAAGTTTAAACGGGATACGTTTTGTCGTTAAAATCGGGAAGCCTTTACTAAGGTCAAATCGCATTTGATAGCCAAATACACTATATGTTCCTGTACCTGTACGATCTTCCTTTTTAATGCCATTCTCTAATATATGTTGTAATAAATGTAAGTACGCAGTTTCTGGATGCGTCATCGTTTCTCAACAGCTCCTTCATGTTTGCTGTTGACCATTATAACATCTAATGAGCAAAAGGAAAAAACACCTTCAAAATAATCGTACTATTACATACCTGAATCAAAGGAATTATTGTTTAATTCTTTAGAAATTTCACTCTCTGTCGTGACGAAAAACGTAGGTAGCAAAATAATATTCAACAAAACTGGTCCAACAATAAATAATAAATCAATGCCTGGATTAAAATAAAGACCAAATGCAGTCAACAGCCCAGACATAATTAGAAAAACAATTTGTGCAGTGATTACCATTAACGGAACTATTTGATACAGATAGTTTAACTTTCGGAACTGATGCATATTTTCTGGATCACTAACGATTCTCTTTTTCAAGCGTCTTGACATTACTATACAAGTCATTAATTGCACTAAAGTAAAGCTAAAATAGATAACACTATTCAGCACCAATTGACCTTTCATGACGGTGCCATCAAAATGACCTACCCGCTGCTGTAAAAGCTCGTAGACAGCTCCCTCATAGACATATTCCTGGTCGCTTAAAAGCGTGAGAGGTGCTACGAAGCCGAATGCTGCCCATTCATTTGCATTGACTTTCCAATTCGTTAATTTACTAGCTAAAATACGTAATTGAATAGCTTCATCTTCACCAAACATTCCTACTAGGATGCTATATGGAATCGATACTTTCATTTGTCCGCTTTGCTTTTCTTGAAATAAATCCTTAATGAAGAAAGTATACGCAACATCTGATTGGTTCGCTTCATAACGAGCATCCTCTACCTTCCAATGACTTGCTAACGAGGATTCAATTTTATTCCTCATCTCAACATAAGGCTTATCTTTATGTAAACGCTTAGGAATTTTATAGACAAAATGATTATCACTCCCGATAATACAAATATCAACTTCAACCTTATCTTTTTCAAAGGCATTAGCAATTGCTGTCATTGGATACAACATTATGGCGACTAGGAAAAACAGGATTAGTGACAATCCGCACTTTTTCACGCAATGCTCCCCCTTTCCGTCATATATGCTAGATTTACACTATCATAGCTTTTACCGAAAAGACTATTTCGTTATTCCGAAAAAGCAATAGTGGTTTTCCGAAAGACCTGATTTCGGTATTCCATAATTGCCATTAATTATGGATAATGTATAGCATACTATTTAATGAAACGGGGTTTATTCGATGAAAATAAATGAGAGAAAAAGATGAATAGATGGATATATAGTATTTTCATCGCATATTTAGTACTAGGAATTTATGTACTCGCAGTAACAATAAAGGTTCCTTTTATCGGCATTTTGGTGGACGCATCTAGCGGGCAATTAGTTATAGAAAATCTCTATTATCCTGATTGGGCACAGCAGCAAAATCTTGAAACAGGTGATATTTTACTGACAATCGATGGAGAACCCGCACAAGATAATAGATCCATTCAATTACACTCAGTCGCAAAAAGTGGCAGAGAGTTAACGATTATCAAGCCTAGTGGCGTTGTTCATTCCATAACAGTCCAGCATCAGGATATACCTGAGGAATTATTTTTGCAAATTATTTTTCCAATATTTTATTTCGTGTTATCTTTTGGGATTGCACTATATTTGTGGAGAAAAAATAAAGACAATCAACAAACAAGGCTACTAATACTATTTCTATTAACCTGCTCTCTAGCCTATATTAGTTCAGGCGCTTCCTCTAGAGAGAATCTTCTCGGTATGTTAGTTATAGGAATAGGCATCATTTTATGCTTGGTGCTTTTTATTCACTTTTTGCAACTATATTTCCGCTACTTACATATAGAATGGCGATATCTTAATACGAAATGGCTTTATGTTGTTCCATTTGCAGTTCTATGTAGTTATGTCATTGTATTCTTTGATCAAGGTTTGAGAGGATTAACTGCCTCTTTTATTTTAGGCTTATTTACAGTACTTGTCCTTTATGCTATCTATATATTACTTACAAGTTATTTACGCACAAAATTGGCAAAAATCCGTCTAATTGCTATGGCCTTCATCACACCGTTTTTACCATTTTTACTTTTTTTTGTTATACCTGAAATTTTAGATCACAAACCTATTTTACATGCGGAGTTAGCCGCTCTGTTTTTATTATTTATTCCATTTTCCTTTATCTTCATTCAAGTGAATGAGCGGCTATTCGATATTGAATACCAATTATCTCGATTTCGTTATTATTCTACCCTTGCTTTTTTTAGTGCTGTAATACTGACTTCAAGTATATTTTTCGTATTTTTAAGGGAAATTTCGCTTTTTAAAATGACGAGTATCTTTATTCTTATTTTTATCGTTATCATAGCGAGTTTCTATATAAAAGAGCAGCTTGATTTTAAGTATCGAAAAATTATTTTTTCATCCACTGGCAATTATGTACATAATTTATATGCAGCGGTTAACAGAATGGGAAAAGCAATAAATCAACAAGAATTATTGCAACTATTCAAATATGAAATTACCGAAAAACTCGGCACCACAGCCTTTACGATTACAACTGTAACAGAAATTGTACCATTCGTTCGCGGTGAGATTATTGAAAAAATGGGCACGATTCAACTGCTGCTACACGATACAGGTGAAGAAAAAGTTGTTTTAAAGATAAGACACTCCCTACAGAAAGAAGAACTTCTTTGGTTAGAGTTATTATCACTTTATGTCTCTATGTTTATAGATAATTTAAAGCTCATCGAAGATTTAGTGCAAGAAATCCAACATATGAAGGATTCCAATGATACGCAGCTACCTTGGCTTGATAAATTATTGTGGAATATTATCGAAAAAGAAAAAAGTATTTTAGCGCAAGAATTACATGACACCATTTTACAGGAACAGCTTCATTTAGCGAGAGAGCTAGACGTGCTTGCTGGATCACCGATTATAAAAAAAGAAAAGGTATTAGATATTCGAGAGCAATTGCTGAATGCCACAAAAGATTTACGAGAATATTGCGAAAATCTAAGCCCTCCTTTACTTGACACATTTGGATTACAAATGGCTTTAAAAAAATTAATACAAAAGGTCAAAATACGGGCAGATTTTCTGTTAAGTGCTCATATAGAACGTGTCCAATTTCAGGATGTCACCTTACATTTAGTCGTTTATCGCCTAGTACAAGAACTGTTAAATAATGCAATAAAGCATGCTGAGGCAACTGAAGTATCATTAAAGTTACAAGCTATTCCACATGGTTTTATCCTACAATACGATGATAATGGCATTGGCTGTAATATTGAAGATTTAATGCAATCCTCAGCTTCAATGGGTATAAACGGAATTCGTGAGCGTGTACGCGCATTTAATGGTGAGATCAACATAGCATCCAGCCATAATGAAGGAATGCATATATTTATACAAATACAAGAGGACGGAGATTCGTATGATTAATATTCTTATTGTAGATGACCATCCTGTAGTTTTAGATGGTACCAAAACGCTATTACAGGATTTAACAGATGTTAATATCGAAACAGAGCAGAATTGTGAGGCAGTATTATCTAGAATGGATGCTCAAGCTTTCCAATTATTTTTAATCGATATAAATATGAAACCAACTAATGGCATTCAACTTTCTGAGATGATTAAGAAAAAACACCCTGAAGGCATTATCTTACTGTATACAGGATACGAGCTATCCGATTATTACGAATTACTAGTGGAAAAAAAAATTGACGGACTACTCTCAAAGCTAGCCACCAAAGAACAAGTGATTCAAACCATTCTAGCTGCATTAAGAGGTGAAATCCTACTGTCAGCAGATTTTTTAGATTTCGTTCAGCAGCGCACAAATATGCCAAATAGGCAGCAGGAAGTTTTACTCAGTGACAAAGAACAAGAAATTTTACAGCTGGTTGCACAAGGCTGTACGAATAAAGCCATTGCATCTGCCATTGGCGTAACACAGAGAACTGTAGAAAACTATTTAACTAAGTTATTTGTTAAGCTCAATGTAGAATCGAGAGCTGAGGCAGTAATTGTAGCGAAAGAGAAAGCATGGATTGATTAAACGAGAATCAACTTCGTAAAATTTTAAATAGAACAAAAGTAAATTTTCCCTTTCTAAAAACGGAATATACTGGATAAATGTATAAAACTGTTATATAATTAAAAATAATAATTACATTACTTCTTTTATGTCATTAAAATCACGTATTCAAAAGGTAATACGAGCTTTTGAATATGTGATTCTTTGCAAGTGATAGAAGGAATATGATTGTTGAATTTTTTTGGGAGGGTGTTCACTCATGACACAAGGTACAGTAAAATGGTTTAACGCAGAAAAAGGTTTTGGCTTTATCGCAGTTGAAGGTGGAAATGATGTATTTGTACATTTTTCTGCTATTCAATCAGATGGCTTTAAAACTTTAGAAGAAGGCCAAAAAGTGGAATTCGGCGTAGAAGAAGGTAACCGTGGACCACAAGCAACTAATGTTGTAAAGATTTAATGTTAGCCTTAGCATTTATAGTGCAAAATTCAAGAGACATCCTTTATTTGGATGTCTCTTTTTCTAGTTATTACTCCTGTGCATGATCAACGTTTAAAAAACGACACAGAAAATTCAAAATAGCAATATAGAACGGAAATAAAAAGATCATTGCAAAAAGGGTTAATCCTTGCACAGGTGCTGGTGAATCACCTTGATTGGTGATTGGAAAAATACTTGCAAATAGAAAAGTAAAGATGATTGTATAAGGCAGCCAAAGTATGGTTGTTACATAAACTAATCGGCGACGGGCAATCCATTTAGCTGTTAATTTATACATAACAATACTCGCTACTATCCAACTGATTGAGTGCACCAGTAATAAAAAAATATCAATCTGCTGCCCCTCCCAGCCAGTAAGTCTTAGCATTCGATAATAATTCAAATTTAATTCCATCGAAATAAAGAACATCTGTCCATATAGTATACTCACTAGATTCAGCTTAAGAAAATAACTCATTTCTTAGCTCCTTATGCATACGAATGTAAACCAGCAATCACTAAATTTACAAATACTTGATTAAAGATGATAATGCCAAAGCCAATAATCGCTAACCAAGCTGTTTTTTCACCCTCCCACCCCTTTGATAGTCGAAAATGAAGGAAAGCTGCATAAAATAAAAATGTTATGAGTGCCCATACTTCTTTAGGGTCCCAGCCCCAATATCTACTCCAAGCAATTTGTGCCCAAATCATGGCAAATAATAGTCCTCCTAGAGCAAACAACGGAAAACCTATGACCACAGCCCGATATGTAATTTCATCCATTAAAGCTGGTTGTACTCGATTTGTTAATGGCTTTAATAAAACAATTAATGGTCTTCTTGTAATCAGCATCAGTACCGCATATAATATCGTTCCAATTAGAAATGCCCACACAATTGAGTTTAATTTCTTTGCATCTACCTTGTTAGTAATCTGTAAAACACCTATTTGTTCTCCATCAGTGGTTTGAGCAGCATCATTGACAATAAGAGGCTTCATTGTATAAACTGCTGTTTCTTCTTTTCCTTGCGAATTTTCAAAATGTACCTTCACATCATCTGTTGTGAGATTAAAGTACGTAGACACACCAATAAAGCCAATTACGACAATTAGACAATACATGACAAATTCCAAAGCAAAGGTAGTGATTGATTTCTTTGTAACGTCTAATGTTCTTAATAAATAGATAATGCCTGTTGCAAACGAAATCGATAAGATAGCACTTGAAAAAGCCACGGTCATTACATGGATTGTTAGCCAATGACTTTGTAGAGATGGTACTAGTGGTGAAACCTCCTTTGTAAAAACGCTTCCATACCCAAGAATAATTAAGGATACAGGAATAGTAAACAAGCCCACTACGATTTGTTTATAGAGGAAATGAATAATTAAATAGCTACCTGTAAGCATAATTCCAAAAAATGTCATGAACTCATACATATTACTTACCGGTGCATGATCAACAGCTATCCACCTTAAAATGAAATATACTAATTGTAAAGTAAAGGCACTGTAGGTTAGTAATATCCCTACTATGCCAAACAATTTTCTTTTCGCTTTTACAGCCAGCCCAATCGGTAAAATGGCGATTAGCAATAAAATAAAAGCGATGAACAATGAATTACTACTTAGATTTAACAATGCTTCTGTACTCACTTTAAAAATCCCCCAACGTCTTTTTTTAGGAAACGGTAATATTGCTTCCACTAAAAAGAACGTCGCACATAAAAAGAAGTGCCAACATATGCCATTAAATATTTTAATTTTTGCAATTTGTTACAAACTTATGGCGTAAAAGGTCAAAGTTTAGAAAAATAGGGAAAAATTAAACCATCTATTTATATGTAAATAGATGGTCATAGTGTTGAAAAACTAAATGGTCAAGGGACTCTTTGTGAACACTACTAAGTCAAATGAAGGTGATTTCCGTTC